>CADBOY010000281.1 GCA_902796405.1 uncultured Lachnospiraceae bacterium
ACTCTCATCTTAAAATGTTCGAACGCTGGTTGGAAAATATGATTTTTCCTTCCGTCTTTACCTATGTCTAGGTATTCGTTCCAAAATTGAAAATCTTTTTGCAGAGTCCTTCGGCTCTCGCCTTCTCTCTGTTGCATCACGTTCTAAAGCTTGCGCTTCGTCCCATGATGCCCATTGATTCAAAAGAATTTTCAGGGTTGGAATATATTATTCACTTGTCAAGGTGCTGCTGTTCCTTGATTGTTCTCTCAAGCGACAGCCTGTTAATAATACCACTCTTATTCGGTATTGTCAACGTCTTTTTTTCAATTTGCGATTTTTTTAAATCGCCGGAAAAAAAGAAGCGGAGAAGGAGGGATTTGAACCCTCGCGCCGCTTGCGCGACCTACACCCTTAGCAGGGGCGCCTCTTCGGCCTCTTGAGTACTTCTCCGAATTCCCTCTGTCAATTATGCAGATATTCCGCCTCCTACCTTAGAATTCCATCATTCATGATGAATATATGATGGTCTCAGGCAAGACGCATTATGCATTATACAATGGTGATTTTTCACTGTCAAGGGCTTTTTCAAGCCGGACAAATGGCGAAATCTCCACGGTTTCCGCGTTATCCACAATATATGGTAGACTTGCTGCGGTAATCCACAACAAGTCGTAAAATACAGAGATTTTGTGGATATAAATAATTCGCGCGATTTTTTTTGTTTTAATCGTTATTTCCGTCCGGAGTCCTGACCGGCACCAAACTTCTCCACGGCTTCCCGGTAAAGATCTCTTCCCTCACTGTCCATCACGACAAATACCGGCAGATCTTCTACGGTCAGCTTGCGAATGGCTTCGGTTCCGAGATCCTCATAAGCGACAACTTCCGCCTGCGTAATATGCCTGGAGAGCAGCGCTCCCGCTCCGCCAACCGCCGCAAAATATACCGCGCCATTTCTCATGATCGCCTCGCGCACGGCTTCATTTCTCTTTCCCTTCGCAATCATTCCGGTCAGACCGAGATCCATCAGCCGGGGCGCATATTGGTCCATGCGGCTCGCCGTAGTAGGTCCGGCAGAACCGATCACCTTTCCCGGGCGGGCCGGCGAAGGCCCCAGATAATAGAGAACGGTATTCTCCATTGGAATCGGAAGTGACTCTCCGCGGTCCAGTGTTTCGATCATTCTCCGGTGAGCCGCGTCGCGTGCGGTATAGACGGTACCACTGAGAAGAACCATATCTCCTGCGTGCAGACTGCGCGCTGCCTCTTTGGTCAGAGGCGCTGTTACTCTTATCTTCATTTACAGAATCCTCTTCACATGGCGGTTGACATGGCAGCAGATATTCACGGCGACCGGAAGCATCGCAATATGCGTCGGACAGACTTCTATATTCACTGCGAGAGCGGTCACACGTCCGCCCAGTCCGGCCGGTCCGATGCCAAGCCGGTTGATCTTCTCCAGCATCTCATTTTCCAGCTCCGCCGCCCACGGCCGATCTGCCTTGCTGTCTGCCGGACGGGTCAGCGCATGTTTTGCCATCTCCGCTGCCCGCTCAAAATTGCCGCCGATACCAACTCCGACCACCATCGGCGGGCAGGCATTCGGACCGGCCTCAGAAACCGTGTCCAGAATCACCTTCTTCACTCCCTCGATGCCGTCCGCCGGCTTGAGCATCACAACGCGGCTCATATTCTCGCTGCCGGCTCCCTTCGGCGCAACCGTCAGAGTTACCTGATCTCCCTCTACAATATCATAATGGACCACCGCCGGTGTGTTGTCGCCGGTGTTTGTCCGCTCGATCGGGTCTCCTACCACGGATTTTCGAAGATATCCTTCGGTATATCCTCGGTGCACGCCCTCCTGTATGGCTTCCCGGAGACTGCCTCCTGTGATATGAACGTCCTGACCGATCTCACAGAAAATGACAGCGAGGCCGGTGTCCTGACAGATGGGAATCTGGTCTTCGGTAGCAATCTTCAAATTCTCCTGGAGCTGTTCCAGAATGCTACTGCCAACCGGAGTCTCCTCCACCTGCTGTGCCTCAATGAGGCACTTCTGCATATCCGCTGAGAGCTGATAGTTTGCCTCAATGCACATGTCACGGACCGCTGATGTGATGTCCGATGCCAATATTTCTCTCATACTGCTTCCCTCTCCGGGTATTTCTGTATTCCAGTCTGGTCCGGCGTTTTCGCTCCATCTGCCAGCAGAATATATTTTCTGCCGGCAGAGTGTTTTCCTACCGGCAGATTGCCTGGAATCATCGCCTTTTTCCTGAACTCCTGTCAGAGAATGCGTCAGATTCACTCATCTTCGGATTCCGAATCGTCTCTTTCCTCAGAACGCGTTTCTTCGGGCTGTTCCGGCTTCGTCACATCGTCTTCGGTCAGATCCTCCTGGGTGGAATCTTCTTCTGTCAGATCCTCTTCTGTCTCCGAAATTCCGTGCACTTTCGCGATGCTGACCACCTTCGTGCCTTCATCCATATTCACGACCTTTACTCCAGAGGTAATCCGCCCCAGCACGGAAATATCCGATACTTTCATGCGGATGACAATTCCCTCGGAAGTAATCAGCATGATCTCGTAATCGTCCATGACCGCTTTCGCGGACACCAGATTTCCGGTCTTTTCGGTGATCTTATAGCACTTTACGCCCTTGCCGCCGCGTTTTTGTGCAGAGAATTCACTGATCTGGGTTCTCTTTCCCATTCCGTTTTCCGACACAAACAGCAGCTTATCGCCCTGTGATTCCGTCTGCATGGCGATCACTTCATCGCCGGGATCAAGTCGAATGCCGGAAACACCCATGGAAGAGCGGCCGGTGGGCCTTACATCGGACTCATGGAAGCGGATGCACATTCCAAAACGCGTGACAAGGAACAGATCCTGCATTCCGTCGGTGATCTTCACCTCGATCAGATTGTCACCTTCCCGCAGCGTAATTGCCGTCAGACCATTGTTGCGGATATTGCTGTATTCTTGAATCGGCGTGCGCTTGACGATGCCATCTTTCGTCGCCATCGTCAGATACTGATCACCCTCCACCTCTGTGCGGATTGTAATCATCGCCGTCACTTTTTCTTCCGCATCCAGAGGAAGCAGATTGACAATCGCCGTTCCTCTTGCGCTGCGCCCCGCCTCGGGTATCTCATAGGATTTCATCCGGTAAACCCGCCCGCGGTTGGTAAAGAACAGAATCGTCCGGTGGTTCGTTGTCATGATGATATCGGAAGTAGAATCCTCATCCAAAGTCTGCATTCCGCGAATTCCTCTGCCGCCGCGCCGCTGCTCCCGGAAATTGTCGACGCTCATTCGCTTGACATATCCCAGGTTGGTCATCACGATGACAGTCGGTTCATCCGCCACAAGATCCTCCGGAAGAATCTCTTGCGCATCATAGCCGATCTTCGTCCGGCGATCGTCGCCGTATTTCTCCGCAATGGCCGAGATTTCTTCCCGGATCACACCAAGAAGCTTCTTCTCATCGGCAAGAATCTCTCTGAGATGTGCAATCTGTTTCTGCAGCTCGGCATATTCCTGCTGAATCTTCTCTCTCTCCAAACCGGTGAGAGCTCTCAGCCGCATATCAACGATGGCCTGCGCTTGCATGTCGCTGAGCGCAAAGCGCTCCATCAGGGCGGTCTTTGCCTCCTGCGTATTGCGCGATGCACGAATCATGCGGATGACCTCATCGATGTTGTCAATGGCAATGAGCAATCCCTTCAGGATATGTGCCCGTTCCTCCGCCTTGTTGAGATCATACTGTGTTCTGCGTCTGACCACATTTTTCTGATGGTCCAGGTAGCAGGTCAGCATCTCCTTCAGGTTCAGAACCTTCGGTTCATTGTTCACCAGCGCCAGCATGTTGATGCCGTAGCCATCCATCAGCTGCGTATGCTTGTAGAGCTGGTTCAGCATGATGTTGGGATTCACGTCCCGGCGCAGCTCAATGCAGATGCGCATGCCATCCCGGTTGGATTCATCGCGCAGATCCGTAATGCCGTCGATTCTCTTCTCTCTGGCCAGTTCCGCAATCTTCTCGATGAGCCTTGCCTTATTGACCATATACGGAATTTCCGTAACGACGATCCGGTTTTTGCCATTCGCCATCGGTTCGATATTCGTAACTGCCTGAACGCGGATCTTTCCGTGTCCGGTGCGGTATGCCTCTTCAATCCCGGCGTGACCGAGAATCGTGCCTCCGGTCGGAAAATCCGGTCCCTTTACAATAGTGAGCAGTTCTTCTATCGTCGTATCCCGGTCGTACTTGACTTCATTGTCGATGATCTTCACGACCGCGGCGATCACTTCCCGCAGATTATGCGGAGGAATGTTCGTCGCCATGCCGACGGCAATTCCGGAAGACCCATTGACCAGAATATTGGGAAAACGGGAAGGAAGAACCGAGGGTTCTTTCTCCGTCTCATCAAAGTTCGGGACAAAATCAACCGTATCCTTGTTAAGATCCGCCGTCATCTCCATGGAAATACGGGACAGCCTGGCCTCGGTATAACGCATGGCGGCTGCTCCGTCTCCATCGATCGAGCCAAAATTACCGTGGCCATCGACGAGCGGATACCTGGTATTAAAATCCTGTGCCAGTGTAACCAGGGCACCGTAGATGGAGCTATCGCCGTGGGGATGATATTTACCCATGGTATCGCCGACGATACGGGCGCACTTGCGATGCGGCTTGTCCGGACCGTTGTTCAGCTCAATCATGGAATACAGGATACGCCGCTGCACCGGCTTCAGGCCATCCCGCACATCCGGAATGGCACGGGAGACGATAACGCTCATCGCGTAATCCACATAAGATTCCTCCATCGTCTTCTTCAGATCGATGTCGTGGATTTTGTCAAAATCAAAAATATTGTCGTCCAATGTTATTCTCCCTTTCGTTCCGATCAGATATCAAGATTCTTCACGAATTTCGCATTGGCTTCAATAAACTCCCTGCGCGGC
>CADBOY010000282.1 GCA_902796405.1 uncultured Lachnospiraceae bacterium
CTTTTTCAGGTCCTGATAGATCTTCTTCGGAAGACGCTCCTGCATCACTGCATCATTGAATACGTCTGCGCCGAAGATATCTGCCACGTTGAATTCTTCACTCATGTGCCATGACCTCCTGTCAAACTAGAAGCTGGATTGTTCTTTACGGAATACTTTACTACGGAAAATTAAGAGATACAAGCATATCTCTTAAGAAAATTATGTCGTGATTTCCCTTTATTTGGTATTATTAAACACTTTTTCATCCCGGTACAGAATTTTCGCGACAATTGTCGGAAATATATGACGGCATCATCTGATGCTTCGATCACCCGATGAATAAAGTAAGTGAGAGGGCGGATCTCCGTCCTCTCACCGGGAAATGCATTCATTTGATTGGTCCCTGCCTGCCGCCGGGGCCTGCATCTTCAGGCCTTGCCGACAGAACCGAACAGGGTCAGCTTTTCTTCAACCTTTGCCTCGATGGCCTTGGTGCCAGGAAGTAGAAGTTTTCTGGGATCGTATCCCTTGCCTTCCTTATCCTTACCTTCCTCGATATACTTTCTCGTTGCCGCAGCGAATACCAGCTGGCACTCCGTGTTGACATTGATCTTGGAGACGCCGAGCGAGATGGCCTTCACAATCTGGTCATCCGGAATTCCTGTGCCGCCGTGCAGAACGAGCGGAAGCTCATCTCCCACTTCCGCCTTGACGGCTTCCAGCGTCTTGAAGGAAAGTCCGGGCCAGTTGGGCGGATATACACCATGGATGTTGCCGATACCTGCTGCCAGGAAATCGACGCCGAGATCCGCAATCCTCTTGCACTCCTTCGGATCTGCGCACTCACCCATGCTGATCGTGCCGTCTTCTTCTCCGCCGATGGCGCCAACCTCTGCCTCCACCGAGATGCCGAGGTTGTGGGCAATCGTCACGATCTCCTTCGTCATGGCAATGTTCTCTTCGATCGGATAGGCCGAGCCGTCAAACATGATGGACTTGAAACCAGCCTTGATGCACTGATAGCACGCATCATAGCTGCCGTGGTCAAGATGAAGAGCGACCGGCACGGTGATGTGCATCTCATCCATCATGGCGTTGACCATGGCTGCCACCGTGGAGAAGCCCATCATCCAGCGGCTTGCTCCGCTCGTGCATCCTAAGATGATCGGGGATTCCAGCTTCTGCGCTGTGGCGAGTGCCGCCTTTGTCCACTCCAGATTGTTGATGTTGATCTGCGCGACCGCATACTTCTCGGCACGTGCCTTCAGCAGCATGTCTCTTGCCGAAATAACCATGGGACTCTACCTCCGTCTGAGATATCTTCTGTCAATGATATGGGGCCCGGAAAAGGCCTCGGCTTACGTGTTCAGTATAACGCACCGCGGGAGAAATGAAAAGAGGGACGGCAAGATCCCCGGCCCCATCTCTGGCTCACAATTTTGTTTCCTTTATCCTGTAAATTGTGTTATCTTATTTCTATCCGCCGCAAAGAGCTCTGCGATTTCACCCCCTCAAATCAAAAGGCAGACATCTGCAGGCGGAAATAAGCAAACAGGAAAGTGGAAATTCGAATGAACGAAAAACGCGACAGCTTTGCCACAAGGCTAGGCTTTATTCTGGTGAGTGCCGGCTGCGCCATCGGCATCGGCAACGTATGGAAATTCCCCTATGTCACCGGGCAGTACGGCGGCGGCATCTTTGTGCTGTTCTATCTGCTCTTTCTCATCATCATGGGCGTTCCGGTGCTCACGATGGAACTTGCGGTCGGCCGCGCCAGCCGGAAATCCGCAGTGGGAGGCTATAAGGCGCTCGAACCGGCGGGCAGCCATTGGCATATCCATGGCTGGTTCTGCATGGCCGGCTGCTTTCTCCTGATGATGTATTACACAACTGTCTCAGGCTGGATGCTGGACTATTTCTGGAAATTCCTCACCGGAGCCTTCGCCGGCGAAAATATCGACGTCACAGGCGTTTTTACCCAGATGCTGGCAAACCCGGCCGAGATGACCATCTTCATGGGGCTGACCGTCGCCGTCGGTTTCTTCGTGGTGGGCCGGGGCGTACAGAACAGCCTGGAAAAAGTCACCAAATGGATGATGCTGTCGCTGCTCGTGCTGATCGTGGTTCTTGCCGTGCACAGTCTGACGCTTTCCGGCGCGTCGGAAGGACTTTCCTTCTATCTCCTGCCGAGCCTGAAGCGGGCCGAGGAAGCGGGCGGTATCGGCGTCGTGATCACGGCCGCCATGAATCAGTCCTTCTTCACCCTGAGCCTGGGAGTCGCCGCGATGGAGATATTCGGCAGCTATATGTCTAGGGAGCAGACTCTGACTGGTGAGGCGATCCACATCTGTGCACTCGACACATTCGTTGCCATCATGGCCGGCCTGGTGATCTTCCCGGCCTGCTTCAGCTACGGCGTGCAGCCGGATCAGGGGCCGGCACTGATCTTCATCACGCTTCCCAATGTCTTCCTGCACATGGCAGGGGGACGCTTCTGGGGGACGCTCTTCTTCCTCTTCATGAACTTCGCCAGCTTCTCGACTGTCACTGCCGTATTCGAGAATCTGATTGCCGGATGCATGGATAATTTCGGCTGGACCCGCAAAAAGGCAACGATCGTGAATCTCGTTCTGGTCTTCCTCGCAAGTCTCCCCTGCGTTCTCGGCTACAATCTCTGGAGCGGATTTCACACATTCGGCGGCCGCGACGTTCTGGACACCGAGGACTTTCTGGTGAGCAACCTCGCCCTGCCGATCGGTTCGCTCATCTTCCTGCTGTTCTGCACGACAAAGTATGGATGGGGATTTGACGGATATCTCAAGGAGACCAACACCGGAAAAGGCATCAGGATGTCCGCCCGGCTTCTTCCCTATTTCCGCTTTGTACTGCCGGTGCTGATTCTCGTCATCCTGATCACAGGCCTCATCTGATATCGGTCAGATACTACGTCCCTGATCCAATTCTGCGCTCAGTGAAGAGCGGCCGCTGCCTCCACCAGCCGGAATACCTGCTCGGCGGTGCCGGAGAGGTTGGCGGCCGCCGTCTTCGGTTCCATCGCTTCCTGCAGGGTGCAGATTCCGCGGAGAACCGGGAAATACGCATCAATTCCATGGGCATTGCAGGCCCTGGCATCCGGCGTCACACTGCCGGCAAACGCAATCACCATCTTTCCATGGCGCCTGGCGATCTCCGCGACGCCAACCGGCGCCTTGCCCATGACGGACTGACCATCCAGCCGTCCTTCGCCGGTCACCACCACATCAGCATCCTGGATATATTCCTCCAGTTTTGTCTCTTCCAGTACGATCTTGATTCCGGATTCCAGCACCGCGTTGGTGAAGGTCCGGAACGCAAAACCAAGGCCTCCGGCAGCCCCCGTCCCCGGATATTCCGCATCCGCTTCCGGAATCATCTTCTTCGCCGTCTGAGCGTACTGCTGCATCCAGCCATCCATCTCCTGAATCATGGCGGAATCGGCACCCTTCTGCGGGCCGAACACCGCGCTGCTCCCCTGCGCTCCGCAGAGCGGATTGGTCACATCGCAGGCGATCCGGAAATGGCATTCCGAGAGCTCGGGAGCCACTCTGTCGTTCGTGATCTTCACCAGGCGCTCCAGTCCCCGTGCTCCGTACGGGACCTGCTCTCCCTGCTCGTCCAGCATGCCAAAGCCCAGTGCCTGCAGCATGCCGAGTCCGCCGTCATTGGTTGCCGAACCGCCGATGCCCATGATAAAGTGTCTGCATCCTCTCCGCACCGCATCGAGAATCATCTCGCCCACGCCATAGGTGGTCGTGTACATCGGATTTCGTTCCTCGCTCTTTACCAGGGTAATTCCTGCCGCCTGGGACATCTCCATGACAGCGGTCTTCCCATCGGCAAGAATGCCGTATTCTGCCTTCGTCTTTTCACCAAGAGGGCCGGTGACCGGCACAGAGACAATCGTACCGCCCATTCCGGCTGTCAGCGCTTCCATGGTTCCCTCGCCGCCGTCCGCCAGCGGTCTGACCACCACCTGGGCTTCCGGATCCGCGGCCAGGATTCCCGCCCGGACCGCATTGCCGCCCTCCAGCGAGGACAGACTGCCTTTAAATGAATCCATTGCGATAACTGCCTTCATCTTATGGTCTCCTTCCGATCTGTGATCCGGATATGGAGAAATGCTTTCCCCTTCCGGCACATCGTGATGTTCTCTTGATCTGATGCCAGTTCTGATACTCGTAGTATAGAAGATTTTCTTCCCGGCTGATATAGTCGTTGTGCTATATAAATCGGGGATTATCGTGTATAATTTGTTCTGCATAACAATTCAAATGAAGGAAGGTGCCGACACGATGAATGAATCCATTAACCGAAGAACCGCGCAGCAGATCGTAGAAGCAGTGAAGGATGTCTGCGGATATGACATCAATTTTATCCGGCCGGATGGCACAATTGATGCGAGCACGAATTCCGAGCGGATCGGCACCTTTCACAAAATCGGACGGAAGGCAGCAAAGAGCGGTCAGGTACTGGAAGTTGAGGAAGATGACAGTTTCACCGGCTCGCGCCGCGGCATCAACCTGCCGTTTGTGTACCGGGGAAGGACGATCGCCGTCATCGGCATTTCCGGGAAACCGGATGAAGTCCGAAAGTACGCGTATCTCGCGCAGCGGATCACGTGGCTGATTCTGCGTGAACGCGAGCTGGACCGGCAGAGCCGGAATCAGCAGGCAGAGATCCGCTATGTCATCCAGGCGCTGACGCAGGGTGAGGAGATCTCCGACTCGTATCTGGAGGACTTCCTTGCCGCCGCGAAGCTGGACGGCGCGTCACTGTATCGCTCCGTTCTGATCCGGCTGGACTCCCGCTGGAATCCCACCAATCTCTCGATGATCGAGCAGCAGATCGTGCAGTGCTTCCGCCAGACCGGAAACTCCTTCTATACCTTTCACTATCCGCGGGAATACATCCAGATTCTGGAGGACTTAAGATATCCGAAATCCGAACCGGCATTCCGGCAGCTGGCCTCCTCATGCGCTGGCCTCCTCTCTGTTGGAATCGGCAGCCCGGAATCGCTGCGCGCTCAGAACCGTTCCTTTCAGAACGCACTTCTTGCCGGTAAGGCCGCCTCAGCGAGGAGTTCCTTCTTCGCCTGCTACGATGACCTGGATCTGGAGCTGCTCCTTGCCGGCGTACCGGATGATGTCCGGAGCAGCTATCAAAAAAAGACCGTCTCCTCCCTGTCAGAGAAAGAACGGTCTGTCCTGTCTGCTTATTTTGCCCATGGCTGCCAGTTAAAGGAAACCGCCGAAGCGCTGTATATTCATAAGAATACGCTCCAGTATCAGCTGGACCGGATTCATCAGATCACCGGCTATAATCCCCGTAAGTTCCGCGATGCTGTCGTCCTGTTCACGGCGTTTCAGCTTTCCTGAATGCGGTCCGGCAGGAAGAGCATCACCGGATCCTGCCCCTGTCACCGGCATCTCCGGACGCGCCCCTGCGGATAGGCGCGACCTGGCAGGCAGTACACCCCCCGCCTTGCACGACTGGCAGCAAAGAATAACAAAGGCGCGCCCCGGCAGGCAATGCATCACCTGCTGGTATCGCAATTCAGAATGTGGCTCTTACGGATACACGCGGATCACACTCGAGATCTCACGCACCTCATCCATTTCTTCAAAGACATCCAGAGCAGAACGGAAATTCTTCTCGAGGACCTTCTCGGTGATCACAACCAGTTCGGCGCTGCCGCCTTCCTGGTGCTCCCGCTGCACGATCTGGGCGATCGAAACACCGTGGTCGCCGAGAACACTGGCCATTCTGCCCAGCACGCCAGGGCGGTCCGCTGCCTGAATGCGGAGAAAGAACCGGCTCTTCGTGTCACCGATTGCCTTGACCGGAAGATTCAGGTAAGAACGCATGTTGGTGTGGCCGTTGGAATTCGACAGCATGTGCCGCACAACATCGACCAGATCACCGGCAACCGCGCTGGCCGTGGGCATCTCCCCGGCACCTCGTCCGTAGAACATCGTGGCTCCCACCGCATCGCCGCGGA
>CADBOY010000283.1 GCA_902796405.1 uncultured Lachnospiraceae bacterium
AGATGGTATCCCGTCTCACAGCGGGGCGTGAGAAATATGCGGCGTCCGAAACGGATATGCAGCACGTCATGAAAGAGGCATCTGAGATTCGGAACATGCTCACCGAGGCCATTGACCTGGACAGCGATTCCTTCAACCAGTATATGGCCGCTCTTGCTATGCCGAAGGCAACCGAGGAGGAGAAAACCGCTCGCCGTGAGGCCATGCAGGAAGGCCTGAAGTCTGCCGCTGAGGTTCCCCTCGGAGTAGCGAAAGCCGCGGTCCGGCTCCTTCCTCTGGCGTATACAGTGGTGACGAAGGGCAACACAAATGCCGTAACGGATTCTATGGTTGCTGCTATGATGGCACGCGGTGCCGTACTCGGCGCCGTCTTCAATGTGAGGATCAATCTTCTCTCCATCAAGGATGAGGCATACGTGAAGGAAACCTATGCGGTCACGAAGAAACTGGTTGCCGAGGCCATTGCCGGTGAGAAGAAAGTGCTCCACACACAGCAAATCGCCGAAGACTGCTGATCCGATCCATAAGGGCAGCAAGTGCCTGTTTACCACTGACTAGACATCGAGGGGCGATATCATACGGCGGATTGCCGGGTGATACCGCCCCTTCGCAGTAACAGAAGGGAAATACATGAAGGTAATACATCTGGATGATCTTCATACGGCCAGATGGTCTGGTGGAACCACGACGCAGCTGGCCATTGATCCCGCAGGAAGTCTCTATGCAGACCGCGGTTTCCGTTGGCGCCTTTCGACCGCAGTGGTAGAAGAGGAGGAGAGTATATTCACGCCGCTTCCGGACTACAACCGGCTGCTCACCACGCGAAGAGGAAATCTTCTCCTGAAGCACGGTGCTGGCGAATGGTATGAACTGACGCCGGGACAGATAGCTTCCTTCGACGGAGCTGTTACGACGGTGAGCCAAGGACAGGTGACGGATTTCAACCTGATGCTCCGCAAAGGTGTGGTAACCGGGGAGATGATCATGAAACGGATTTCCGGCTGCACCTCGGAGAGCCGCGCGGTGGCGCTGACGGATCTGTTTCCTTCGTGGAACGAAGCGCCTTCGGATTCCGTCCTCGGCCTGTTCCTCTCTGATGGAAATTCGGTCACGCTGCGCGGAGCAGATATGGCACTGCTTCACATGGGCGAAATATCCCTCTTTGACGGAGGGAGCGAATTTGCCGGATACTGGGCGCTTCCCTCTGCCTCCTGTCACATCATCGGCGTACGAATTGATCACATCTGAATCAAAGATCTCTGTTTAAGCAGCGGCCTGGATTTTACCGGACCGCTGCTGTTTTGTGTCTGGTATTTTGTGCTTCATATAATGATAGATTCCCACTTAATGATAGATTCTCATTGGTAATGATAGATTCCCAATGATCCGAATGTTATAATTGCCTCATGGCGGAGCTACGGCAGAGGAGGAATCAGCTGATGAAACGAGACGTGAAGGCTACAATCCGTTTTCTTCAGGAGGACGGATACAATCATGCCATCGAAGCGATATATGGATGCGCCGGCGAGGAGACAACAGAATATGCCAGGCGTTTCCAGCGTGCAGCAGAGCAGTTTCTGGCGTTGTATCCAGAGCAGGAGAATCAGAATCTTGGGCTGTATACTGCTCCGGGGCGAACCGAGCTCGGAGGCAACCACACCGATCATCAGTGTGGCTGCGTTCTCGCAGGTGCGGTGAATCTGGATACCATTGCGGCGGCAGCTCCGAATGGATCGAACCGAATCCGGTTCTTCTCGGAGGGGTACGGGCTGACGGAAATTGACCTGTCGGATCTGTCGGTACAGACCAGCGAGCGGGAGACAACTGCCTCGCTGATCCGCGGTATGGCGGCGCAGGCGGCGTCGGAAGGTGCTGCGGTTTTCGGTTTTGACGCGTGGTGCACCAGTTCTGTGCTGAGCGGATCCGGACTTTCTTCTTCTGCAGCGTTTGAGACGCTGCTTGGAGTGATACTGAATGACCTCTTCGCCGGAGGAAAGTTTTCTCCCATTAAGATCGCACAGATGGGACAGCACGCGGAGAATCTCTACTTTGGGAAACCAAGCGGGCTGATGGATCAGATGGCTTCGTCGGTAGGAGGATTGACAGCCATTGATTTTGAAGATCCGCACGTGCCGAAGGTAGTGAAGATCACCATGGATTTTGAACAGGCTGGTTATGCTTTCTGCGTGATTGATGCAGGGGACAGCCATGCGGACCTGACCGATGCCTATGCCTCCATTCCCCGGGAGATGAAATCGGTTGCTGCCCTGTTTCATCAGGACGTTCTTCGCGGCATCACGGAAGAACAGCTGATTCAGAACCTGCCGGCAATCCGGAAGCAGAGCGGAGACCGGGCTTTTCTGCGCGCGCTGCATTTTGTGCGGGAAAACCGCCGCGCACAGGATGAAGCCGCTGCACTGCGCAATGGAGATATGGATCGCTTCCTTGCTCTGGTCAACGAGTCCGGCCGTTCTTCCTGGATGTATCTTCAGAATACAGCCGTCCCCGGCAGAGACGGACAGGGAATCAATGTTGCTCTGGCTCTCTGCGACAGCCTGCTGCGGGGAAGAGGTGCCTGCCGGGTACAGGGGGGCGGATTCGCCGGAACCGTCGAAGCATTTGTCCCGTGGGAAGAGCGGGAGACATTCCGCCGTGAGGTCGATCATGCTCTCGGAGATGGAAGCTGTCATGTTCTCCGCATCCGTCCGGCAGGTGGATCCGTACTGTGAATGTGACTTTGTGAGACCCATCACCTGGTTATGCCGTGATATTCTATCGCTTTGAATGCCGTTTATTCCATCATCGGTGCATGACGGAACAAACGGTATTTTTAGTACCATAAAAGTGTCATTGTCAGAGTGAAATTAACTCTGACAGCCGCACTTATTTTCATGCACAGAGAGTATCATCAGATATGATTCGTCCTCTTCCCAGCTGCTTTTGAGGTTTTTCTTCGTTTTTTCCGGATTGATGATCGACAGTCCTGCTATTGTCTGATAAATAGTCATAAAATCCAAATAAAATATATAATACGCTTTAAATACAAAAAGTAGATAATATTTTAACGAGTAAATGACAATATTTGGCATTCTTTCTTTTTCGGGATTTTAATCACAGATTTCAAGTACCGGATTGGAACAATATTCCCTTTTCTGTTTCGCGCAAACTGACGTCCTGCTTTCAACCAAGGCAGTACGCCAATTTCAGATACTGCGAAAGCCTACCACTTTCGCGCAGCATGCACCATGGGAGGTGGCTATATGAAAAACAGGTGGCGAAGTCTGTGCAAAGCACTGTTCTCAGCAGGAGCATTCGCTCTGCTGCTGGGAATCTGTCTCGGCGTTCCATCGGCAGCAAAGGCAGCGGACACGATCGCTGTCAATGCGAATACCGGAGCAGTGACGTCGGATCCTGCCTATGATGGTCCGCAGGTGAAAAAGATCCGACTGCTTCGCGAGGGGAATTACCTCGAGATCTACTGGGACCGCTATGTCGATGAAGACGCGGCGGTTGACCCGCAGAATTTTGTCCTGAAAGCCAATGGAAACGAAGTAAAACTTACCGGCAATACGGTGGCAACGACCGGATCTACAGACACGATTTTCTTCGATCACGAGAATAAGGCGGTTGCAGCGACGGATGCGCATTGCATGGACCGCCTGGATCCGGATCTGCACATGTCCAGTATCTCTTTTAACAAAGCGGGAGCGAACATATTAAAAGCAGCCGGATATGACAACATCACGCTCGAGATCAAGGGAAGCAGCATCAAGGATAATGATCGAAAGACGGCAAAGGATGCCATTTACACGGATATTCCGCGAGTCAGCTTCTACTCCAAATTCCGCACCACCAAAAGCGGCATCATCATCAAATCCGATGATACCGTCAAGTGGTCTTCCCTGGATAATGCGGCTGAGCAGGTGGATCATGAGCTCGGCAAAGAAGGCACCGGCATTGCAGAGACGATGCGCAAATGGAACTGCTCGCTGGCCGTCTACAGTCCGCGCGAGAATGTCTATCTGATTCCCGAACACCGAGGTGGATTCAGCTATGACATGTATGATGTTGAGGGATACGGCGGATCCAAATACAACAACTGTGTCTCTTCGATTGCAGAGAGGAATATCACCAGAACCAGAAACAATTCCAATGATTTCCTGAACACCAAATATCCGAATGAGAACATCCTGATTCATGAATTCGGCCACTGCGTCAGGCTGATCGGCATCGAAGAGCAATCCGACAAGACGCTCTCGGATGAATTCAACGCGGCTTATTACAATGCCAAAGAGAGTGGTCTCTGGCCGAATACGTACTGCATCAAAAATTCCGATGAGTTCTTTGCCACGATGTGCACGATCTGGTTCAATGTGATGGCGGAGAAACCCACATGGAATGACGGCGTGCGCTGCCCGATCAATACCAGAGCGGAGCTGAAGAAGTATGATCCGACCACTTACGCATTCTTCGCAAAGATTCTGCCGGAAGAAGATCTGAACTCTCCGTGGAATGAACCGGCACCGGATGTTTATCATGATGAATATGTGAATCCGAATCCGAACAGTGACAAGAAAGAGGCGGATGCGTCCACGCTTGAGAGCGATACGTTCCGTGTGATTGCTTCCTTCTATGGAACGGAAAAGCATATTGAGATGTATGCCCAGGATGAGGAGAACAAGCCGGAAGAAAATCTTTGCCTCTGGTGGGTTTACGACGATATTAACAACACCGCAGCGAATACTACGTATTCCTGGAAGATCGTAAAGATTGCTGACAATGTCTACAGTTTTGTGGCAACAAACGGCAGTGGTGTGATGACGGCGACGGTAAGCGGCGTCACTCAGGTTGCCGGCAGTGTGGACAAGTCAAACAAGGCACAGCAGTGGAAATTCACGGAAAACAAGAATACGGTTAACCCTTATGATGGTTATCTGACCAATGTTCTGTACAACAAAGAGCTCGCTTATGACAAGCCGATCGCTGACGGCAGTGTCCTTCGTCTCGCCGATACCGGCAAGGGAGGAAGCTGGTTCCTGATGGATGCGAATCAGTCGGAGATCAGCCCGGTCAAGGTCGCCGCATATCTGAAGCCTGGTAAAGCG
>CADBOY010000284.1 GCA_902796405.1 uncultured Lachnospiraceae bacterium
GCCTGCGATACAGCAGCGGACTGCGATGCGGCAGCGGACTGTCCGGCAGCCATTCCTCCAGACTCTCCGGTTGCGGCCTGTGAAGCCGCCGTATTCGCCTGGGAAGCTGCCGCAGCTGTCTGGGATGCCATGGCATTCGTCTGCGATCCCGCAGCATCCGTACCGTTTTCCGATGAGGAGGATGCTGCATGGACAGCCAGAGCGCTGTTATCCTCCGGGGTCAGCTTTATCTGTGAGACGCCGAGCGTCTGCTTCCCGAACGTCCATGTGCGGGTGCCAATGATCCCATCTTCTCCCGCTCCCGGCGTGAAGGTGCTCTTCACCTTGGACCACTTCTTCCCGGAAGGGAGAAGCAGCCAGTCACCTGTCACTGCCGTCTCCTTCATGCCGGAAGGCAGACCATTCCGCCCATACAGCGCTTCAGATACCTCATCGGTCCGGCGCACTTCGAAATTATCGAAGGCATAGTCGAGCAGCTTCTTGCAGTCGGAAAAACGGTCAGAGCCACCCTTCATCAGCACGCAGACCACATCCATGTTGCCGCGCCGCGCATAAGTGACCAGTGTATTTCCAGCAATCGAGGTATAACCCGTCTTTCCGCAGACCACATCGGGATCATAGTAATCGCTGGAGGGAAGGAGCATCAGGTCATGGTTCGTGTAAGTCGAGAACCCTTTTGTCATGATCTTCCGCCCCTTGAGGGAAACGGACGGCAGCGAGGCATACATCTGGAACTTCTCATTCCGGACACAGCCCCACAGAATCATCGCCATGTCCTTGGCCGTCGTGTAATGCGTCTTATCGTTTAGTCCGTGCGGATTGGCAAAATGCGTGTTCTCGGCGCCGAGCTCTGCCGCTCTTTTGTTCATCATGTCCGCAAATGCGGATACAGAACCCGCGATGTGCTCTGCCAGTGCATACGCCACTTCGTTGACGGATTCCACCATCAGAAACTGCAGGCACTCATTGACCGAGAGCTGCTCTCCCTCCTGAAATTCCCAGTGATTGCCGCCGCTCTCGATATCGTAAATCGAATTGTGAGAGAAGGTAACGATATCATTGAGATTGCAGTTTTCCAGCGTGAGGAGCGCCGTCATAATCTTCGTCGTGCTCGCCGGAAAACTGGCGGTGGAGCAGGCGTTGCTGTAGAGCACTGCGCCGGTGTTCAGCTCAATCATGTACGCGCTCTTTGCTGTGATCTCCGGTGCTGCCGGCCATCCCTTCATCCCGGTGTAATCGTACACCGTCATCGCACCGCTTCCCGTACCTGCCTGGGCCGGGACAGCACAAAATACTGCAAGGATGACCGCAAGGGTGAACGCCGCAATCCGCGGCAGAATATGTCTCTTCATCCTGATTCATTCTCCTCATCTCCGCCAGCAGAGCAAATCATCCGCAGCCTGATACATCGCTTCCACGTGCCCATATGCTGCGGCAGTGCCATGCTCTGCGGCAGAGAAATCACTGTTTCACGGAATCCGGCAGATGCCGCCAGACCTGTGCGATCGGCAGACCGACTACGGTGCAGTAATCACCCCGGATCTGCCGCACCAGGATCGCTCCTCTTCCCTGAATTCCATACGCACCTGCCTTATCCATCGGCTCACCGGTTTTCACGTAGCGGTGGATTTCTTTTTCGGACAGAGGGTAGAACTCCACCTCTGTCACCGAGCGGAATGTCTCCGCCTTCCGACCTGGACGGATGATGGCACAGCCGGTGCAGACATGGTGCGTACGCCCGGAGAGTTCCCGCAGCATCCGGCACGCGTCTTCTTCGGACTTCGGCTTTCCCAGGATCTCATCGCCGCAGATCACAATGGTGTCGGCACCCAGGATGACATCCTCCGGATGGCTTTTTGCGATATCCTCAGCCTTCTGCCGGGCAAGATATTCCGGAACTTCCACAGCCGGTATTCCTTCCGGGATGATCTCCTCCGCCTCCGAAGGAATGCAGGTAAACGTAAGCCCCGCTAGTTCCAGGAGTTCTCTCCTGCGCGGTGACTGAGAGGCAAGGACCAGCATGAACTTCCTCCTTCAAAGAAGGGCGGCCGCGATGGCCGCCCGCCTGATGTACCAATCTATCGCGTGGCAGATTATTCCGGAAGTACCGTGGTCACCGGCTCCATCAAGCCGACCGGGATATTCTCTATCCGCCCGCTGTCCGCCAGGCTCGCGATATCCGGATCCATCGGCAGCGTCGCACAGACCTTCACGCCGGCCTCTGCCGCCCACGCATCGAGGCGATCGGAAGAACCGAACACTTCGATCTTCTCTCCGCAGTGCGGACACTGCACATAGGCGAAATTGTTCACCACGCCGAGCACCGGAATCTTCATCTGCTCAGCCATATGATAGGCTTTTTTCACCACCATCTCTACCAGATTCTGCGGCGAGGTCACGAGCAGAATGCCGTCTACCGGCAGCGACTGGAATACGGTCAGTGGCACATCACCGGTTCCCGGCGGCATGTCAACCAGAAGATAGTCCAGATCTCCCCAGATGACTTCCGACCAGAACTGTTTCACCACGCCGGCAATGGCCGGCCCTCTCCAGATGACGGGAGTTTCCTCGTCTTCCAGCAGCAGATTGATGGAGATGAGCTTAATCCCGGTCTCCGTCTCCGCCGGAAGCATTAGCTCGCCTACAATGCCGGGCGTCGTTGTTACTCCGAACATCCGGGGAATGGACGGGCCGGTGATGTCCGCATCAAGAATGCCCACATTGAAGCCCTGCCGGTTCAGCTCAACGGCAAGCCCCGCGGTGACGGAAGATTTTCCTACTCCGCCCTTGCCGCTGACAATGCCAATCACATGTTTCACCCGCGTCTGCTCATTCGGCGCCACGCTGAACGGGTTCTCCTGCTTTCCCTCTGCCTTCGCCTGATCAGCCTTCGCCTTGGCCGCTTTTGCCTTTGCGACCGCCGCTTCGAGGGCTTTATCCTGATTCTCTTCCATCTGTTGTTCTCCTGTTCTGCTGCAATCTCCTGGCCGGCTCTTCGCATCCGGCTTACCGCAGAGTGAATGTATCATCAGAAATCCCGCTGCACCAGCAGAGTATATCACCATGCACGCTCTGCCTGCATCGCAGCGGCATTCCGGCCATTGCTCCGCCATATGACCATGCTGCTCCCGGACCGGAATCAGTCCGAGGTAAGTGGCCAGTGCTGTGACTCAGTATATCATATTCGCTATGAGAAGAAAACTGCCGCAGGGAAACCGGGAGAAGACACAGAAGGATCTGGCAATGACAGGGAAATTGCATAATAAAAAGCCGGGGGTTCTGATTTCTCCGGCTTTTCTTAACCGCCGCTTCACTGTGGCAGTGTATTCTGTATTTTATTTGATCTCGCGGATCCATCCCTCCGGAGCTTCGATCTCTCCATCCTGGATACCGACGAGCGTCTGACGCAGCTTTGCAAGAACCGGGCCTGCCTCTTCCATCCCGCTCGGGAAGCAGATCTCTTCGCCGTGATTGTCGATCTTGCCGACCGGGCAGATGACCGCGGCAGTTCCGCAGAGACCGCACTCGGCGAAATCCTTCACCTCGTCAAACCGCACTTCGCGATGCTCTACCTTCAGCCCCAGATAGTGCTCCGCCACATACATCAGGGAGCGGCGCGTGATGGACGGAAGGATGCTGTCCGACTTCGGCGTAACGATCACATTGTCCTTCGTCACGAACAGGAAGTTCGCACCACCGGTCTCCTCGACCTTCGTGCGGGTCGCCGGATCAAGGTACATATTCTCGGAATATCCCTGCTGATGCGCTTCTACGATGGCATGCAGGCTCATGGCATAGTTCAGTCCAGCCTTGATGTTGCCGGTTCCGCGAGGAGCTGCACGGTCATAATCACTGACGCGGATCACAATCGGCTTCACGCGGCCCTTGAAATAAGCACCGACCGGCGTGCAGAACGCACGGTACTGATACTCCGGAGCGGGAGAAACACCGATGACGGGGCCGCTGCCGAATACGAAAGGACGAATATACAGAGTGGCGCCCGTTCCATAAGGCGGAACATAGTCTTTGTTGGCATGAACCAGTTTCTCCACGGATTCCTCAAAGCGGCCCTCCGGCAGCGGCGGAATCTCAAGACGCTTGCAGGAATCATGTAGTCTCTGCGCATTCATATCCGGACGGAATACCACGATCCGGTTGTCCTTCGTGCGATAAGCCTTCAGTCCCTCAAAGCAGGACTGGCTGTACTGGAGGACTCCGGCGCACTCGCTGATATGAACGGTCGCGTCCGTGGTCAGTTCTCCTTCATCCCACTTGCCGTCACGGTAAGTGCTGACATATCGATAGTCTGTAGGGGTGTAGGAGAAGGTAAGATTCTCCCAGTCGATGTTCTTTTTCTCCATAATATCGTCATTTCCTTTCCCGGCGGCACCGCCGTCAAAATGTCACTTTTCTAGTATATCACGACAACTCATGAATTCAAGCGCAACGCATGCCGATTTCCTGCCTGAAATCCGCTGTGACAGGCCGTTTCTCTGCCCGGGTGCTGCCGGCTCTCCTGCCAGGAACTGCCCGGCGGAAAATTTACTTTCGAAAAATACGACAGTTTTTCTGTTAATGTGTATGAATCGCGCCAATGCCGATTGCAATTCGGAGCGAGTGTGTTATATTCAGGATGTCCAAATCCGGCGCTCTGACCGCGCCCTCTGGAGGACAATGTACCTTGATAAATAATAGTGAAGTAGGAATTTATGCGTTAAGTGCTCATGAATGGGGAGTTGTCATGAGACGAAGAGTCTTCAGACTTTGCGATATATTTTCCGCACCCGTTGCTGCATCTGAGTACATCTCATATGTAGGTAATCACAGAATCCGCCCGTACCTTCAGGTGCCGGGATTTGCAGAAACAGCAGATCAGGGGATTATTATTTATCGTGTTTGCGGCACCGCCGCAGCAGCTGCATAGGAGGTGTATTTTTTATGCACATCATCAGTCTGGAGGCCTTTCATCTGAAAGAACAGATGAGACAGCTCATCAAACCGCAGAACATAGCCATCGCCGGCCTGTTTACCGCGATGTACATCGTTCTGTCGTACTTCAACATTCGGATCAGCTCCGTTCTGGAGATTCGGTTCGCGTTCCTGATGCTCGCCGGCGCCAGCATGTTCGGCGGTCCGGTGATGGGCGCCGTCGTCGCCTTCCTCAGTGACGTCATCAGCACAATCCTCGCGGGGCAGGCATTTTTCCCCGGCTTTACGATCAGCTACATGATTCTGGCGTTCTGCTTTGGCATTCTCTTCTACCACAGCCGGCCTAACGTGGCGCGCTGCCTGGCGGCGAGTGCCTTGGATCTTGTCATTTCACTGACGCTGAACACGCTCTGGCTTTCGATTATGTACGGAACGCCCTTTGCTGCACTGCTCATCACCCGGCTTCCGAAGTCCGCTGTGATGTTCTTCATCAACACGGCTCTGCTGTACTTCGTCCTCGGCGCGTTCGCCCGCGTGATGCGGACGCTGCACCTTTCCCTGCAGGGCAATGTCTGATCTGCCGGTCTGCTGCTATGACAAGGAGCTGCTGCCATCCCATGCTGCCATGGGATTTGCAGCGGCTCCTTTTTTCACTCAATAAAGAACGGATTCTACTCCGGGAAAATATAACAGCGAGGGGTTCTGTAGGGTAGTTTCAGGGTTTGTTCAGATCTCTCCGCTGCAGATTTTCCTGGACATTTCATAGATATAATCGTTCACTTCCGGTACAATGCTCATATCACTGATGGTTCTGACATCGATGTCCATGGCGCAGTTTTTGTTTTCTGCTACATTGATATACCGTTCCCGGATCCATGCTTTTATTTCCTCCAGATTAAGGCCGGTGGGAACAGGTTCTGTATAAACGAAGAAGAATTTATCTTTATAAAGAGGGATCCTTTCCCGAATATGCGGATTCGCATTGACCTGAAGCTGCCAGACATCCGTTCCTGTTTCGATCATCTCATCAATGAAGCTTTCACAGCAGCCGCAGCAATGCGATATGACAAAGATTCCCAGCTCATGTGCCCGCTTTACCATGCGGGAATACGCAGGGGCAATCACCGTCCTCAAGGTGTCTCTGGAGAAGAGCGGTGACCGCTGGGAACCCCAGTCATCAGGAATTTCCACAATATCGATATCGTAGTATTTTTTGTAATGCTCAATGATGCTGATGTTGTAGGCGGCCAGGGCCTGCATCAATGCGGCACTTTCTTCCGGTTCGGCTAGAGAGACATCGCCGCTTCTTCAAACTCCATCAAATCGATAAAGCGCTCAAATGATGATGTAGGAATGATACCGATTCTGGCCCGTTCATGATCATTCAGAGCCTGGAAGACCTGCCCGCTTTCTTCCCAGTTCCAGCTGTCGACGTTGGGAAATTTTACTACGTCTCTCCATTCTGTTACATCAGTCAGCAGTGGATGACCGGGTTTCACAATGGGGGAGGATATTTCCTCTTACAGGCGTCCACTCAACTCCAAAACTATCAATACCGCCGTTATAGCTGCATGCGACACAGTCCGGGTTCACATGGGGGTAGATCTGCATGAACTCTATGGGGGACCAGAGTGCCGGAATCCAGTACATTTCCTCTCTTTTTCGGAAATGTTCAAAGTTTTCCTTAGGTGTAATCGGGTAATTTCGTTTGGGAAGTCCTCCCATATATTCAATTTTCACCCCGTAGTAAGTTCCATATTTTTCAGGAACCCAAGGCCAGGAACCGGTACCGTGTAATTCATCTTCGCTAAATTCAAGTACACTCATGTCTTATTCTCCTCCTTCAATATTTCAGGATACCGCCAAACAAGAGAGCAGAGAAACCAGTCACTATCGCCGCGCCGGAAAGGATGGAAGTCAAAATTCCTCTATTATTTCTCCTCCTAGACATATTAGCCGAATTCATTCAGCTTTCCATGGAATCCCATCCGCTTAGAGACAATGATTCTGTTCAGTACCTGAGTGATTTGATCCGGCGCATGCTGGATGGAGATAGTTTAAGCAGAGAGGAAATGTCTTCCTGTCTGGAGCAAAGCAACTGGCAGTTAACGGACCAGTATATCTGCCTGGTGATTGCGCATCAGGAAAAAGATGACGAGATAAATGCCTCGGGTTCACTGGGTGCCGCCCTGTCTTTATATCTGGCCGCTAATACTTATCTGATCTTGAAAAAACAGATTTTTTTCGTCGTGAACCTGACGCAGAGCAATATGACATGGCAGGAGATCTATGATCATTGCGCCCCGCAGCTTCGGGACAGTTTTCTGAAAGTGGGTATCAGCATGACATTTACTGATTTTTCCCTGCTTTCGCAGTATTACTTCCAATGCTGCGAGGCATTGAGAATCGGATTAAAGAAGAAGCCGATGTTCTGGTTTTTCCGTTTTGAGGACTATATGCTGCAATATATGCTGGAAAACAGCAAAGGGCAGTTAAGTACGCCGGCAATCGTCCATCCCCGGCTGTACCGGCTGATGGTATATGATAAGAAAAAAGGAACCAGTTTATGTGAGCTGCTGCGCGTATACCTGGAAAACAATATGAGCACCACTCAGTCGGCGCGGAAGCTGTATATCCATAAAAATACGTTCCTGTACCGGCTCGCAAAGGTAAAAGAGATCATGGATCTGGACTTCTCTGATCCGGATGTCAGACTGATGCTCTTGCTGCAGCTGCGAATTGTGATGAATCAGCCATCTGTTGATTTTTCTTCGTCCTGAAGTGCCATCCGCTCATCAGGCGAAACTACCTAAAGTCATAAGTCCCGTTCGCCATTTCCCCTCGCGGCGGCAGTAACGGTTGGATGGGAAGTGGCTGGAGGGGAGACGGCGGCTTTTCGCCATCCTGCTCAGAAATTCCGTTACGTTAAAAGTTCAGCTTTGTCCTGCGGATTCTCTTCAGGAAGATCGTGCTCATCACGACGGATGCGATCTCCGCGATCGGCCAGGCCAGCCATACCATGTCAAGATTACCGGTCAGCGAGAGCAGCCATGCCGACGGAACCAGAACGAGCAGCTGACGGACGACGGAAACCCAGAGACTGTACATGCTGCTTCCGAGCGCCTGGAAGAACGATCCGAGGATCACGCAGTATCCGGCAAACAGGAAGCTGATGCAGATGATCCGCAGCGCCGGAACACCGATCGACAGCATGTGATCCGAGGCGTTGAACAGCCCCAGAAGCTGTGCCGGGAACAGTTCAAAGACGGCAAAGCCGATCAGCATGATCATCACCGCGTAACGGATGGCGTAGCGAAGGGTCTCCTCAATCCGTGCTTTCCTGCGCGCCCCGTAGTTGTAGGCAACAATCGGCACCATGCCGTTGTTAAGTCCGAAAACCGGCATGAAGATGAAGCTCTGGATCTTGAAATACACACCGACTACTGCCGTTGCCGTTGTGGAAAATGCCATGACGATATTATTGATGAAGAAGGTCATCACGGATCCGATGGACACCATGAGGATCGACGGGAAACCAATCAAGTAGATCTCGCCGATCTGTTTTCCCTCCGGCCGCAGAATCTGACGGACATCCAGCCGGATCTCCGGATTCTTCCGGAGGTTCAGAATGAGGCCAAGTAACATCGCCAGAATCTGCCCCATCACCGTCGCGTAAGCCGCTCCGGCGATGCCGAGCTTCGGGAAGCCGAGCAGACCAAAGATCAGGATCGGATCAAAGATGATATTCGTCACCGCGCCAACAAGCTGGACAACCATGCTCATCAGAGTTCTTCCGGTCGACTGCAGCAGCCGCTCGAACATAATCTCGCCAAACAGGCCGAAGGAAAGGGTGGTTACGATACCAAGATACACGGTTCCGTACTGCGAGATGGAGGTATCCGTTGTCTGCACCCGCATGAACCAGCTGGAACCGAGGACGCCGAACACCAGGAATGCCAGGAAGCTGATTCCGGCCAGGAATACGGAAGTATTCGCGACGCGGCTGGCTTTCTCCGGATTCTTTTCACCCAGGCTGCGGGACAGAAGCGCATTGACGCCGACACCGGTTCCTGTCGCGACA
Organism: uncultured Lachnospiraceae bacterium; assembly: GCA_902796405.1. Taxonomy (GTDB): domain Bacteria; phylum Bacillota; class Clostridia; order Lachnospirales; family Lachnospiraceae; genus UBA3305. The sequence goes on from CADBOY010000284.1 coordinate 9,011, forward strand.
GCGATCATCAGATTCTGCACCGGGAAGGCAATTGACACGGCCGTCAGCGCCGCCTCATTGATCCGCGATACGAAGATGCTGTCGACGATATTGTACATCGCCTGTACAAACATGGAGATCATCATGGGCAGCGCCATGCGGATCAGCAGGCTGCTGATCTTCTCGGTCCCCATCCGGTTTTCCTTTTCTGCTCCATTCGCGGCTGGTTCTGCACCAGATGCCATGTCTGCACCGGCTCTATTTTCCTTCTCCTGTTCCAGTTCGGTGCTCCGCCTGTTTCTCTGCTCCGCGCTGCTGACGCCGCCTTTTCTCTCACTTTTCATCTCTCGCACTCTTTCGTCTCATTCATCCACTAGCCATTTTCCCTGATTTTCAGTGGATCGGTACTGATACAGCACAAGGAACGATGTTATATGATTGCAGCAGCAGTGTCAATACACAGGATACCGTTCCGGGCATATTCCTGTCAGATCTGGGAGATATCTGCTCTTTAGCGCTTCATCCGCCGGCGAAGCTCTCAAAATACAGCAGGAATTATCTCTATGCGTAGCACAACTTTAATTGACTTTACTTCATTTTTATGCTATGTTGATACTGTTCATAAGGAAATCCTCCTGCATCCGCGGAACGGATTATCCCTGCGGACAATATCCTGCATAATGGGAGGCAGAACATGAAAGGTACAGTAAAGTGGTTTAACAACCAGAAGGGTTACGGATTCATCTCCGATGAGAACGGCAAGGATATCTTCGTTCACTACACCGGCGTTAAGATGGAAGGTTTCAAGTCTCTGGATGAAGGCGCCAAGGTAGAGTTCGATGTAGTAGAAGGCGAGAAGGGTCCTCAGGCCGTGAATGTCGTTAAGATCTGATCTCCTGACTTTCTCGCGGCCGGGACATATTACCCAATGTTTCCGGTACGCATTGCATCGTTCCGGCTTTGCCGGATGAAAGGGAGCAAGACGCAGAGGGAGCTGCCAATGGCAGCTCCCTTTGTCTGTTTAAAACTCTGCCTGGAACGCATCTGTGCACATCACAACGGCAGCCTTCCGAATCGGCTCACCGAAAACTCCGGGCAATGCATCACCATTGCGGCTGATACATCCGTTTTCAGATGCTGAGCACTTCCAGATTCTTCGCGCCAGAGAATTGATGTGGCTAATACATCGGTCTTCAGATCTGGTGTCCCTTCGTCCAGCGGTCAAACTCCTCTTCCGTGCTCCTCACATAGTGCGTGCCGCTGATGAGACGCAGCGTCCCCTTGTCATAATCGATGCCGCTCGTCTTATAATCATAGTGCATGGCAACGCGGCGCTTTTCCACACGGGGATTCGGGCACGGGATCGCGGAGATCAGGCTCTGCGTGTAGGGATGAACCGGATTGTCGAAGATCTCGTCCTTGGTGCCGGTCTCCAGCAGATGACCGAGATGGAGAACCCCGATCCGGTCAGAGATATACTTCACCATCGACAGATCGTGTGCGATGAACAGATACGCCGTTCCCGTTTCATCCTGGATGTCCTTCATCAGATTGACCACCTGCGCCTGAATGGAGACATCCAGAGCAGAGATGCATTCATCCGCGATGATCAGCTTCGGATTCATGATGAGCGCGCGGGCAATGCCGACTCGCTGTCTCTGCCCGCCGGAGAACTGATGCGGATACCGCTCGGCATGCTCCGGCGCCAGGCCAACCTTATACAGCATCTCCGCGACCTTCTGCTTCCGCTCTGCCTGTGACTGATACATATGATGAATATCCAGGCCCTCCGCGATGATATCCGCCACCTTCTTGCGCGGATTCAGGCACGCCATGGGATCCTGGAAGATCATCTGCATATCCGTGTGCAGCATCTGCTCGGTCGGCTTATCCAGTTTGCCGCTGATGTCCTTTCCATTGAAGGTGATCGTTCCTGCCGTCGGATCATAGAGACGGATCACCGAGCGGCCGATCGTCGTCTTACCGGAACCGGACTCCCCGACAAGGCCGTATGTCTCACCCGGATAGACGTTAAAGCTCACATCATCCACGGCTTTGACCACATAATGTCTGCCGCCGTGAAAATACTGCTTCAGGTTGTGCACCTCAAGGAGAGGACTGTCCTGTCTGCCGTCATGTTCCGGCAACCGTTCCGTCGTCATACTCCTCCCTCCTTTCGGCCATCACCGCACGGCGAGCTATGTTTTCTCCTCCGTGACGCATTCTCTGCGCTCCTGGTGGCAACTGCTTCCTCCGGAGTCAGCATTCCCGCCGGCTTGTTCGTCCCCGGTTCCTCCGTCATCTCTTTCGGCGCCGACTGATCCGCGCTTACCTCACGCCCCTCGGCGACGGCTCCGGCCATCGCACCGGTGGCAATAGCCTCCGCGCTCATCCTTCCTTCTTCCAGACGCTCGGCATCCTTCAGCAGCCGCTTCACCCGTTTGGCCAGTTCTTCCGGCATCCCGATCTTCGGTGCCTTCGGATGAAGCAGCCATGTCGCCGCATAGTGCGTATCCGTAACACGGAACATCGGCGGTTCAACCCGGCTGTCAATCTTCAGCGCGTACCGGTTTCTGGGCGCAAACGCATCTCCTTTCACCGGATAGAGCAGATTGGGCGGGCTGCCCGGGATCGCGTACAGCCGGTCATCGTCCGTCTCCAGATCCGGCATGGCCGAAAGCAGTCCCCAGGTATATGGATGCTTGGCATCGTAGAAGATCTCATCCACTGTGCCGCTCTCGATAATCCGGCCGGCGTACATGACATTGACATAATCGGCGACCTTGGCCACCACGCCGAGATCATGGGTGATGTAGATGACGGAGAGCTGCCTCTCCTTCTGAATCTTCCGGATCAGCTCCAGAATCTTCGCCTGTATAGTGACATCCAGCGCGGTCGTCGGCTCGTCGCAGATCAGCAGATCCGGATCACAGGCAAGCGCGATCGCGATGACGATTCTCTGCCGCATTCCGCCGGACAGCTGGTGCGGATAATTCTTAAACCGCTTCTCCGCATCGGTGATGCCGACGAGGTTCATCAGCTCGAGCGCCTTCTTTGCCGCTTCTTCCTTCGGCGTATGATAATGCCAGATCATGCCTTCCATGATCTGCCTGCCCACCGGCATCAGCGGATTCAGCGACGTCATCGGATCCTGGAAGACCATCGCGATGCGGCGGCCATTGATCTCATGCCGGATCTCCTTCGTCGTCATCTTCAGGATGTCCCTTGTAACCTTCTGTCCTTTCTCGTCCGTATAAGTGAACAGCTCCGTGCCAGACTCAATCGTCGAGTTCCTGGACGATATCCCCATGAGAGTCTTGGCGGTCACGGATTTGCCGGATCCTGACTCTCCTACAATAGCGACCGTCTCGCCGCGGTAAAGATCAAAGCTGACTCCCCGCACCGCGTGGACAACACCGGCCGTCGTGCGGAAGGAAACGGCGAGATCCCGGATCGAGAGAATTCTTTCTCTTGCCATAGCTTCGGCCTCCTCACATTTCCTTCATCTTCGGGTCCAGCGCGTCGCGCAGACCGTCGGCGAACATGGTAAAACTCAGCATCAGAATAGCCATGACGATCATCGGCGCCATGATCATGTAGGGATGCGTGGTAAAGTTCTTGTAGCCCGAGGAGATCAGCGAGCCCAGGGATGCCATCGGCTCCGGAACGCCCAGGCCGATGAAAGCCAGGAACGCTTCGGTGAAGATCGCGTGCGGAATCGAGAACATCGTCTGGGTGATCAGCGGGCCGATCATATTCGGCAGAGCTTCCCGGAAGATAATCCAGAAGTTCTTCGCGCCCAGCGTGCGCGATGCCAGAATATATTCCCGCTCTTTCAGTTTCAGGATCTCCGCACGGGCAATCCGGCTCATGCTCAGCCACCCCGTGATCACCAGCGCCAGCGTGATGGACAGCAGGCCAGGGCTCAGGATCAGCAAAAGCAGCGTAACCGTCACCAGGTACGGAATACTGTTGAGAACCTCCACGATTCTCTGCATGACAATATCGACCTTGCCACCGAAATAGCCCGAGATGAGTCCGTATGTCACACCGATCAGGAGGTCGCAGATCACGGCGACAACCGCCACATACAGGCTGATCCGCGTGCCCATCCAGGTTCGCGTCCAGACGTCGCGCCCCAACGAATCCGTTCCGAACCAGAAGTACAGATTCTCATTGCCCGGCGTGGTGTACTGGTTGATCAGCTTCGAGCCCCGCGTGGTACGAAGGATTTCGCTTCCGTCAAAGATTCCGAGTTTCTCCAGTTCCGGAACCCTCGGCGCCATATTCTGCAGGATGATGTTCTGCTGATCATAGGTGTACTCATTCATGTGAGGTCCGGCCAGCGCCAGGATGATGAGGATGACAATGCAGAAGAATCCGACCACGGCACCCTTATTGGCCTTGAACCTCGCAAAGGCATCCTTCCAGTAGCTCTGACTGGCGAAGTTCGTATCAATGTGCTCAAATTCTCCGGAGTGCTGGAACTCAAAATCATCGTCCCGGAATTTGATGCCCTCCAGGTATTTCTGCGTCTCCTCTTCTATTGTGAGAAGCGCCTCATTGCCAGGCGCAGCTTCGGAAGCCATCCGGTTTTGATTTTCTTCTCTCATCGAAGCCTCCTTCAGTTCTGCGTCTTGGTCAGACGAATTCTCGGATCAATGATGCCGTACAGAATATCGACGATCAGCATCACACCGATGTACATGATACTGTAGATGAGCGCGATCGCGATGGTGACGTTGTAGTCATTGGACTGAATCGACGAGACCATCAGTGTTCCGATGCCCGGTATGGCGAAGATCTGCTCGATGACCAGTGAACCGATCATCAGGTCGACAACCAGAGGAGCCAGTACCGTAATTACGGAGATCATCACGTTGCGCAGTGCGTGCCGGAAGATCAGCGCCGGCCCGGTGATTCCCTTGCTCTCGGCCAGCAGCATGAATTCACTGTCCAGCACTTCCAGCATGGAGCTTCGGGTAAATCGGGCGACCGTGGCGATCGTGAACATGGATAGCGCCAGTGTCGGCAGGAACGTCGAGCTGATCACCCTGGCCTGATCATACAGAAGCGGAAGCACGCGAATGCGGTAACTGAAGAAATAGGCGAGAATCAGGCCGAACACATAGGAAGGAAGGCTGACGCCAAGAACCGAGATGACCGTGCAGATGGTATCCAGCGCGGAATTATGATGCAGTGCGGCCGCTATGCCAAGGAGCATTCCGAGGAGTGCTCCGATGATGACCGCGTTGACGCCCATCCGGAAGCTGACCGGAACACGCGTGGACAGCAGAGTTGTGATCGGTGTATTCTGTGAGATGGAGTAGGATACACCGAGATCACCGGTCAGGACCTTCTTCACGTAGATGAGGAACTGAACAATGACCGGTTTATCCAGGCCATAGGCTTTCCTCATCGAGGCAACCTGGTCGGCAGACAGTTTCTCATCGTTGAACGGGCTGCCTGGCATGAACTGGAGCATCAGGAACAGCACCAGTATGATGACCAGCAGCGTGATCACAGAGATGAGAAGGCGTTTCAGGATATATTTTTTCATTCGCTGCCCTCCGGTGAATGGATAAGAGAAAAGCCCCGGTGCAGTGCCGGGGCCGTTCCAGTCAGGAGAACCGGGTTCCTTCCGGATCCCCGGCTCCTCCTGTATTACCTGTAATTGCTGCCCTTGCAACCGGCAGTGGCTATGCCTGCCTCAGGTACAGACACAACAGTGCGGTTATTCCGCTTTGGTTACGTGTTTCATGGAGTAGTGAGCGCCAATTGTGTAATACACGATGCCGCTTACCTTCGGACTGATCATCTGAGCCTGGGACTGCGCGTAGACCGGGAACAGCACGCAATCATCAGCAAGCATCTTCTCGCACTCAACCAGCTTCGTCCAGCGGGTCTCCGGATCCTTTGCCAGATCACCGGACTTACCCGAGGAAATGATCTCGTCATAGTCTGCGTTGGACCATTTGCCATAGTTGGTCACGCTGCTGGACTCGAAGATATCCATGTAGGTCATGGGATCTGCATAGTCCGGTCCCCAGCGGTTCAGGCCGATATCGAAGCTTCCCTTCTGCATATCCTCCAGACGGGCCTTCTTCGGCTCAACCTTCAGCTCGATGGTCAAGCCGGGCAGATTGGTCTGCCACTGTGCCTGCAGATACTGAGCGATCTGCTGGCAGGAATCCGGGTCGTCGCACAGAAGCGTGTACTTCAGGCTGTCTACACCGAGTTCGTCCAGGCCCTTCTTCCAGTACTCCTGCGCTGCCGCTACATCGTACTTGAAGTTGTCATAGCCGTCGGCGCCGGCGTCATCGCGGTAATCCGTGCCGCTCGGGCTCGTAACGACACCTGCCGGAATCATGTAGTCGATCGGCGAAGAGCCGTCCTTCAGGATACCGGTGCAGATGGCGGATTTGTCGAAGGATTTCGCCAGAGCAAGGCGGATGTTTTCATTCTCCAGGCCGGCGGTCTTCAGATTCGGTACCAGATACCAGATGTATCCATCGGCTCTCGTCGAGAAATCCGGATCATCCTGATACTGCTCGATGGTCGAACCGGTCAGCGTCACCGCGTCCAGATCACCATTGTCATAAGACATGGCTGCTGTCTGGGAGTCCTGAATGACCTGCCACTGGATGCCGTCAAGAGTGACATTGGCCGCATCGTAGTAGTCCGGATTCTTCCTGGCAGCAAACGTTGTCGCAGACACCTGGTAATCGGTGATGACAAACGGGCCGTTGCAGTTGATGGTTTCCGGAGAGGTCGCGTACTTGTCGCCGCAGCTCTCATAGAAGCTCTGCTCGACCGGCATGAAGCAGCCTGAGGTAAGCAGCTGCTCCAGAATTGGGCACGGGCTGGTCAGCTCGACAACCAGAGTCTTGTCGTCCTTGGCCGTTACGCCGAGGTCGGAAGGCTGCTTGGTGCCGGCAACGATCTCATCCGCATTCTTGATGCACGCCGTCTGCATGAACCACTGATAAGCACTTGCCGTCGCCGGATCAATGGTTCTCTGCCAGCCGAACACAAAGTCCTGAGCCGTGACCGGATCACCGGTCACCGACCACTTCGCGTCATCCCGGATCTTGAACGTGTAGGTCAGCTGATCATCCGAGACCTGAACATCGCTTGCCATGCCGAGCACCGGTGTTCCCTTGTCATCCTTCGTGTACAGTCCCTCGATGACCTGGGCGATCACATCAAACGATGTACCGTCGTTCGCGACGATCGGATCCATGGAGTCAATCAGCGTGTTGATCTGATAGACGATGGTCCCTCCGGACGCTGCTGCTGTCGTCTCCGCAGCTGTTGTCGCCAGCGCTGTCACTGGTGTCCCCGCAAAGCCGGCGATCGAAGCGGCCATCATCGCGGAGCACATCCACGCAGTCCATTTCCTGTACTTCTTCATAGAGCTCCTCCTTTTTCCCAGGTGTTTCCCGTCACACCTGTTTTTCCCCCTCTGCGAAAAGAATCTGCTGATCCTGCAGTGCGTTAATGTCACAGGATTATTGTGAAGCCTCTTCATTTCGCTAAGATAGTGACAAGTATACCACCGTGAATTCTACAGTTCAACAATAAATTTGAATTTATGCCGAATTGTTGGCCAATTCAAATCTTCACGGATATTTTGTGTCAGTTGTCAGATTTCATTGAAATAACATAAAAGTTCATTGTACTTCGCTGAAATCTACCTGTTTCGAATTAAATACCATGATTGGTCAAATCAGGCGGTTATCTTTCTCACGTCAGTGAAATAACGAAATGGCTTATCACCGTATTGAGGGGGAAGGGAAAGAGCTCTGCGGATGTCCGGCGGTGCGGAACAACCGAATGGAAATCCAGCGCTGCTGAATATCCGAATGGAGTGTCGGCATTACTGGGTATCTGAATGAAATGTCCGTTGATACTGAGCCTCCGTATCGGATGCCAGGTATAGGTCATCCTGCCTCCCCGCCTCAGAAATTAAGGCGGAGAAAACAGGATGCAGAGGGAAGGAGGAAGGCGGGCAGCATCAAACCGGCCGCCTTCCGCGCGCTGCTGTCAGGAAGCTTTGGAGGCATGCTTCATGAAGTAGTGCGCACCAATGGTGAAGAATTCGATTCCAGATACCTTTGAACTGATCATCTGGGCCTGTGACTGTGCGTACAGCGGGAAGATCACACACTCATCGGCAAGCGTCTTCTCACAGCCGACCAGAGCCGTCCAGCGGGAAGCCGTGTCCTTCGCAAGATCTCCCGTCTTCGCAGAGGCGATCGTCGCGTCGTAATCCGTATTGCTCCACTCGCCGTAATCGGTAACACTGCTGGACTCAAACATATCCATATAGGTCATCGGATCCGCGTAGTCTGGTCCCCAGCGGTTCAAGCCGATATCAAAGCTTCCGTTCTGCATATCCTCAAGACGGGCTTTCTTCGGCTCAACCTTCAGCTCAATCGTCAGTCCAGGGAGATTGCTCTGCCACTGCGACTGCAGATACTGTGCAATCTGCTGGCAGGAATCCGGATCATCACAGAGAAGGGTATACTTCAGGCTGTCCACTCCGAGCTCATCCAGCCCCTTCTTCCAGTACTCCTGCGCTGCCGCTACGTCATACTTGAAATTATCATAGCCGTCTCCGGCGTCTTCGCGGAAGTCCTTGCCGTCCGGGCTGACTGCGACGCCTTCCGGAACGAGGTAGTCGATCGGTTCAGAGCCATCCTTCAGGATGCCGGTGCAGATCGCGGATTTGTCAAACGATTTTGCCAGAGCGAGACGGATGTTCTCGTTCTCCAGGCCGGCGGTCTTCATGTTCGGAACCAGGAACCAGACATAGCCATCGGCTCTCGTTGTGAAATCCGGGTCATCCTGGTACTGCTCAATCGTGGATCCGGTCAGCGTCACCGCATCCAGCTTGCCGTTGTCATAAGACATCGCGGCCGTCTGGGAATCCTGAATGACCTGCCAGTTGATCCCGTCCAGTGTCACGTTGTCGGCATCGTAGTAATCCGGATTCTTTTTCGCCGAGAAGGTCGTTGCCGAAACCTGATAGTCCGTCATCACAAACGGGCCATTGCAGTTGATCGTATCCGCGGAGGTAACATATTTGTCTCCGCACTTCTCATAGAAACTCTGCTCGCACGGCATAAAGCATGCAGAGGTGAGCAGCTGCTCCAGGATCGGGCACGGGCTGGACAGTTTAACAACCAGCGTCTTGTCATCCTTGGCCGTTACGCCGAGTTCCGAAGGATCCTTCTTTCCTGCGACAACGTCATCCGCGTTCTTGATGCAAGCCGTCTGCACAAACCACTGATAGGCACTGGCTGTCGCCGGATCTGCCGTTCTCTGCCATCCGAAGACGAAGTCATTCGCCGTAACCGGATCACCGGTAGCCGACCAGATGGCATCATCCCGGATGGTGAAGGTATAGGTCAGTGCATCGTCAGATACCTGTACATCGCTGGCCATCCCCAGAACCGGTGAGCCATTGGCATCCTTTGTGTAAAGACCCTCTACTACCTGTGCGATAACGTCAAACGAAGTTCCGTCATTGGCGACGATCGGATCCATGGAGTCAATCAGGGTATTGATCTGATAGACAATTGTGCCGCCACTGGCACCGGACGCAGCGGCGGTGGTTCCTGCGGCGGTGGTTCCTGCCGCTGTCGTATCAGCGGCTGTCGTTGCCAGCGCTGTGGCCGGGGATGCACCGGAGACTGCCATCAGTGCGGAGCACAAAATCGCGGTCCACTTTCTGCTATTTCTCATAGAGAACCTCCTTTTCACATTGTTAAGCAGTCCCCTCGTTCTGCTTAATTTTTTAACGAATTTCGTTGAAATTCTTGTGAATCATTATAGTGTCAGTCTCTTCGTGATGCAAGATGTTTTTTGAATTCATTTGTAATTATATTATCATTTGTGGTGACAATCTTGTATTGTCTGGTCTTTTTTGATTTTCACATATAATTTACAGTTTTTCAGCTTCTTGCGTTAATATGTTAATCTATTCGTAAATTCGTGATAAAATCTGCTTTGATTCAACTGTTCTTTTCATAATGGAAAGCAGAATTTCACCAGGGAAGGAATTCTGCTGTCTTGCGAACCCTGCGGATTTTTATAAAAAATTTTATGGCATAGAAAAAAGGAGCTGTCGCGTCAGATGATGCGATGCCCTTATGGAACCCAAAGAGGGGCTGTCACACCAAAGAATCGTGTGACAGCCCCTCTTTGCGCTAACGTATTCCATAAGGATTTAATGAAATACCGCCGATGTCCTGCGCGCCTTGCGGCCGCAGTCAGCGGATGATCACTCGCCGAAATATCTCTTCAGCAGACCTTCAAATGCCTTTCCATGGCGAGCCTCGTCGCGCGCCATCTCATGAACCGTATCATGAATCGCGTCAAGGTTAGCTGCCTTTGCTCTCTTCGCCAGATCGGTCTTGCCGGCAGTAGCGCCGTTCTCGGCCTCAACCCGCATCTCCAGGTTCTTCTTCGTGCTGTCCGTGACCACTTCGCCGAGCAGTTCAGCAAACTTTGCCGCATGCTCTGCCTCTTCGTGAGCCGCCTTCTCATAGTACAGGCCGACTTCCGCATAGCCTTCGCGGAAAGCGACACGCGCCATAGCAAGATACATACCAACCTCGGAGCACTCACCGGTGAAATTCGCGCGGAGGTCTTCCAGGATATCCTCGCTGACACCCTTCGCTACACCGACTACATGCTCAGCAGCCCAGGTTCTTTCTGCCTTCTGCTCTACGAACTTGTTGGCCGGCGCACCGCACTGCGGGCACTTCTCCGGCGCTGCCTCTCCTTCATACACATAACCGCAGACCGAACATACAAACTTCTTCATGGGAATCGTCTCCTTTTCTAAGATGAAATATCCATCGGTTTTCCGATACTTCTGCCCGTCCACTGCCGCGCATTTCGGCCGTCCGGACTCTTCAGAATTATGGCATAATGCCGAAATAATGTCAATACTATCACGAGTTGCCGCACACTAACCAGGATGTGCAGGATGGTGGCAGATTTTATATCTGTAGTTAAAATCTGCAGAAGGGTCTGGCCTGTATCAATCGGTCTCGGACATCGACTGTTCCAAAGTTTCCGACCGCCTCTGTCTCCGGCATCGGCTGTCCCAAAGTTTCCGACCGCCTCTGTCTCTGCCATGAACCGGCAAGAGTGTGCTGACTGGTCGTAACCATCTTCGCAAGCCGTCAGTATGAATGGGATCCTGCCCATCTTACTCAGCGGTCGGCAAGAATATTCTGCTCGATCCAGGCCGCTGTGCCGCAGCGACGGCAGTCTGCGACGACCTGTGTCGCGAGCTCCCGGATCACATCTGTCCCATTGGCCGGGACAATCGCCGTCCCCGCAAAGACCAGCATCGTGTAGTCATTCTCATTATCCCCCATCGCAAGGACATTCTCGGCCGGAATGTCCAGGTAGCGGCTGAGCGCCGCAAGCGCGCGTCCCTTCTCCGCCTCCGCATGATTGATTTCCAGGTTCCATTGCGAAGAGCTGGTGATGTGAATTCCCGTGATGTTCGAGAATTCACGCCGCACCCGCTCGCGTGCCTCCGCACTGAAGACCGCAACATAGATCTTCTCGGCATCCACGCCGTTCTCCTCGACAAATGCCGGAAGATCTTCCTGAGGATTCCGCGAGAAAAACGGAATTCTCAAAGCATGGTGCTCCTTCAGCTTCTCGGGCAGAACGCTGCGGTTGTACACTCCGTCCGGCAGATAGACGCAGGCGTAGACATCGTAATTCTCCAGCTGCCGCAGGAGATCTGCGGCAAGATCTGCGCTGAGCCGCCGCTGATAGATGCATTCTCCCGTCGGCAGGTATCGGACGGATGCCCCGTTGCAGGTGATGCACCAGCGTATACCGCGCAGGGCCATGAGGTCCTCCGGCAGAGCACTGATCAGGCGGCCGGAGCAGGGGACAACCAGGATGCCCCGGTCTATGCAGGACTGAAGCGCATTCAGAGTACGTTCCGGAATATGATCCCAGCCAGACGGCAGAAGCGTTCCATCGATATCCGTCGCAATCAGTCTGATATCCGGCATGGGCCACCTCCTTCACCCGCTGTTATATTCTCCCCGCATGGTATGATCTGCTTCATCGCAGCAGGAGCTTTACCCTGCTGCAGAACGAGCCTGCCCTGCCGCAACACGAACTTCGTTCCGCCTCAGCTCGGGCGCCGCGACGGCAGGCTCCGCACTCAGCGAATCACTAGCTCCACCGGGCAATGATCCGATCCGAAGATCTCGGTATGAATCGATGCAGAGCAGAGCCTTGGTTCCAGCGACTTCGATGTCAGGAAATAGTCAATGCGCCAGCCGGAATTCTTCTCCCGCGCGTGAAACCGGTAGGACCACCAGGAATAGATTCCGGTCTGATCCGGATAGAAATGCCGGAAGGTGTCAATAAATCCTGCGTCCAGCAGCTCGCTGAATTTGGCGCGCTCCTCGTCGCTGAAGCCCGCATTGTGATGATTGGTCTTCGGATTTTTCAGATCAATCTCCTCGTGGGCAACGTTCAGATCACCGCACACAATGACCGGATGCGTTTTCTCCAGATTCTTCAGATAAGCCCGGAACGCATCCTCCCATTCCATGCGGTAGGGAAGTCGGGCGAGCTCATTCTGAGAGTTCGGCGTATAACAGGTCACGAAGAAATATTCCGGATACTCCAGGGTGATCACTCTTCCCTCATGATCGTGTTCCGGGATGCCGATTCCGTTCTGCACGTTCAAGGGCTGTTCTCTGGCGAAAACCGCCGTTCCCGAATACCCTTTCCGCTCCGCATAATTCCAGTACTGATAATACCCCGGCAGATCCAGATGAATCTGTCCCTCCTGCAGCTTGGTCTCCTGCAGGCAGAATATGTCTGCGTCAAGGGACCGGAATGTCTCCTCAAATCCCTTGCCCACACAGGCACGAAGGCCATTGACATTCCAGGATA
>CADBOY010000285.1 GCA_902796405.1 uncultured Lachnospiraceae bacterium
GATCCTGGAATGCAATTACCCGGACCTCATCCCCGCAGGCGACGACGATATCGTAGCTTGTGAGATTCTGGTCAGGATACTTCGAGACGAAGGTCGGATTGTCCTCCAGGCTGACGAAGGACAGGCTGATGTGCGAAGAATTCTCCGGATAGTTCAGGAGCGTGCGGTAGGCCTGCACCTCATAGGAGCTCGAATCCGCCAGCTTCTTCTCATCGGCGAGAACCGTAATCGATACATCCTTGTCCAGCTTCTTCAGATAATCCCTGGAATCCTGTGAGAGCTCGTACAGCTTCTGAGAAGTCAGGTCCAAGCTCAGGCTGTTGCTGCTGCCGGCATAGGTATTCACCACGACGTTGGCGATCACGATCATAACGATAACCAGGATGGTGATCAGCGTCGCCAGGATTCCGTACCGGAAGCGCCGGTCCTGCATTCTGCTCTTCATACGCCGCTCCACCTCCTTCTCTCCTGCATGCGCACTGTCAGGAACAGGAATATGACGGAAAAGCTGACAAAGTAGCATAGATCAGTTACGTTCAGCATGCCGACTGTCAGTTCATAATACCGGGATACAAAGGAAATGGCGTACAGCGCGGTTCTAAGCAGTCCGGACGGTACCGCCGCCGCGATGGCATCCAGCGCCAGCAGGAGCACCATTGCCGCCAGGCCGCCAACCGCCGCTACCATCTGATTCTCCGTAAGGGAAGAGATAAACAGGCAGAGAGCGATTCCCGCCATGCCGACCACGAAAAGCCCTGCAAAGTTGCCGAATACCAGCGCCCACTGCTGCACGGAGTGAGCCGCAAGGACCACCGCATAGACCAGCGTGATCGCAATACTGGCCAGATACACCGTCAGAGCAGCCAGGTATTTGCCTAGGACCACCCGGAACAGACTGACCGGAGCAGACATCAGCAATTTGTCCGTCCGCTGCCTTCGGTCTTCGCTCATCAGACGCATCGTCAGGATCGGGATCAGCAGAACCGCCATCGTATACAGGAAAGAGTACTCTGCCGTTAGGTCCGCCTGTCCGTTCAGGATGATCACCGAGAATTCATAGCCAGCAAGCAACCAGAAGGCGGCCAGATACACATAGCCGATCGGCGTCATAAAATAAGCCTGCATTTCCCTGCTGTAAACTGCACCCATCAGCGCTCACCTCCCGTAATCTGAAGAAATATGTCCTCGAGCGGAAGCTCATATCCGGACATGTAGAGGATCGGCCAGTTTTTCTCTGACGCGGTGCGGAACACCGCACGGCGCACATCGCTGCCGCCCACGGCAACAACCCGGTAATCGCAGCACCCCTTCTCTTCGGCGGAGAGCATGCTCACGCTCTTTACGCCGGGAATGGCGGTAAGTGCCTTCCGGATCCCTTCCTGCGGTCCCTCAATCCTGACCCGCAGCCCCTCTCCGCTCAGGCGCCGCGAAAGATTCGGGAGGGTATCATCCGCGGCGATCTTTCCGTGATTCAGAATGATGATCCGGCTGCAGATCTGCTGCACTTCCGGGAGGATGTGCGAGGAGAAGATCACGGTATGCTCTTTCCCCAGCTGCTTCACCAGCGCCATGATCTCCTGGATCTGCTTTGGATCCAGACCGACGGTCGGCTCGTCCAGAATCAGGACCTCCGGGTTGCCGATCAGGGCCTGCGCGATGCCGATTCTCTGCCGGTATCCCTTCGAGAGATTCCGGATAATTCGCTGGGAGACGCTGGCGACTCCGGTCATCTCACAGACGTCGCGGATGTGCTCCTTCTCCGGAAGCCGGACGCCGCGGAGGCGATATACAAACTTCAGATAGCTCTCCACAGTCATCTCGGGATACAGGGGCGGGAGTTCCGGGAGATAGCCGATCTTCCGCTTTGCCTCCATGGGGGATTCCAGTATCTCGTAGCCGCAGATCCGGGCGGTTCCTTCCGTCGCGGAGAGGTTTCCCGTCATGATGTTCATGACAGTGGATTTGCCGGCGCCATTCGGCCCCAGAAATCCCAGAACTTCTCCATCGCC
>CADBOY010000286.1 GCA_902796405.1 uncultured Lachnospiraceae bacterium
ACTGTACCGATGAGGATTTCCAGGCGCAGTTCGCCGGAATCAAGGCAGCGCAGATTCAGTTCACCAAGACAGGAAAATCCGCGGACAATGAGATCGATGCCATCAGCTCCGCGACGTACACCACTACCAGTGTCACGAACGGCGTCAACGCTGGCCTTGCCTTCGTCTACCAGTATCTGGGCCTGAGCTGAGGAAGGAGGAGAAGATGAAGAATAAATATATCGATGCCATCTACAATGGCCTCATCCGTGAGAATCCTACCTTCGTGCTTCAGCTGGGAATGTGCCCGACTCTTGCGGTTACCACATCCGGTATCAACGGAATCGGCATGGGGCTCTCCACTACAGTGGTTCTGATGCTTTCCAACCTGTTCATCGGAATGCTCCGCAATGTGATTCCGGACCGTGTCCGCATCCCTGCTTACATTGTCATCATCGCATCCTTTGTGACCGTGGTGGATCTTCTGCTGCAGGCGTATGTGCCGACACTGTATTCGGCGCTCGGCATTTACATCCCGCTGATCGTTGTCAACTGCATTATCTTCGGCCGCGCCGAAGCGTTTGCCAGCAAGAATCCGCCGATTCTCTCGTTCTGTGACGGCATCGGCATGGGTCTCGGCTTTACCTGGGCGATCACCTGCATTGGACTGGTCCGTGAGTTCCTCGGAGCCGGTACCCTGTTCAATGTTCCTGTGCTGAGCCGGATCCCCGGATTCGAGCCGATCTCGATATTTATCATGGCCCCTGGAGCGTTCTTTGTCCTTTCTGTTCTGACCGCACTGATGGTCAAGTTCCGGATGACTCCGAACGGACAGTCCAATATCGGTTCCGGCTGCGAGACTCTTGTCTGCGGCGGTGACTGCGCTGCCTGCTATGGCTCTGTCCTGGCGGACAACCGGGATAAGATTGATGCAGCCAATGCGGAAGCAGCAGCAAAGAAAGCGGCGGAGAAGGCCGCAAAAGCAGCCGCTGCAAAGGCAGCCAAAGCCGCGAAGGCAGCCGCTGAAGCCGGCAAGGCTGAGAAATAAGGGAGGGAAGAATAAGAGATGTTTTCACAGATTATTATCATTCTGATCTCCGCGGCACTGGTAAACAATGTACTGATGAGCCAGTTCCTCGGACTGTGTCCCTTCCTCGGAGTTTCCAAGCAGGTGGACACCGCGATGGGCATGGGCGCAGCGGTAATCTTCGTCATCACGATTGCCTCCGCCGTTTGCTCGTGCATCTATCTGGCGATCCTTGTTCCGCTGAATCTGACTTATCTGAACACCATTGTGTTCATTCTTGTCATCGCCTGCCTGGTACAGGTGGTTGAGACGATCCTGAAGAAGGCCATGCCCAGCCTTTACAAGGCCCTTGGCATCTATCTTCCTCTGATCACCACAAACTGCGCGGTTCTCGGTGTTGCGCTGAGCAACGTGCAGAACTATACCGATCATCTGGTGCTGTACTCGATCTTCAATGGCCTGGGATCCTCCGCTGGCTTTGCCATCTCCATCACTCTGATGGCCGGCATCCGCGAGAGAATCCGTACCAACGATATCATTCCGTCCTTCCGCGGGCAGCCGATTGTGCTGGTCACAGCCGGCCTGATGGCCATCGCCTTCTGCGGATTCGCTGGCGTGATCTGAACAAAGGAGGTAGGACTATGAGTGTAACAGCGATTGTAACCGCCGTTGCCGTCTGCGGTATCCTTGCTCTGATCATCGGTATCGTGCTCGGTCTGGTGAGCAATAAGTTTGAAGTAGAAGTCGATGAGCGCGTGACAAAGGTCAGGGAGCATCTGGCAGGATCCAACTGCGGCGGATGCGGATTCGCAGGCTGTGATGCCTGTGCAGAAGCCATTGTCAATGGCAGCGCAGCGCCGAATGCATGTGCTCCGGCCGGGGCAGAGAATGCGAAGGCCATCGGTGCCATCATGGGAGTGTCCGTTGGAGATACGAATCCGAAGAGAGCCTTTGTCAAATGCAATGGTACCTGTGACAAGGCAGTCCGCCAGTCGAATTATTATGGCATCATGGATTGCGTCAAAGCATCTACGATGCCCGGCGGATCCAACAAGGCCTGCACCTTCGGATGCATGGGAATGGGATCCTGCGTGGCAGCCTGCAAATATGATGCGATCCATATTGTGAACGGCATTGCGCTGGTGGATCAGCCGGAAAAATGTGTGGCATGCGGCGCCTGCGTGCGAACCTGCCCGAAGCATCTGATCGAGCTGATCCCCGTCAATCAGACTCACATGGTTCGCTGTTCAAGCCCTCTGCCGATGAAGCAGGTGAAAGAGGTCTGCTCGGCGGGCTGCATTGGATGCGGTGCCTGCGTAAAACAGTGTGAGCATGATGCGGTTCATGTTGAGAATCATCTGGCGCATATTGATCCTGCCAAGTGCACCAACTGCGGAAAATGCGCAGCGAAGTGCCCGGTCAAGGTAATTACCACCGGAGAGGCTCCGGCGGTTTCCGCGGCGGAGGCTTCTTGACAGAGAGCTTTGGTGCTTTCCCCCGTTATCATCATCAGGAAAAGCGATCGTATCCGGAGCTGATGCCAGGGAAGCATAAATCTTCAGAAAAACGGAGAAAAAGACGGCAGCGAAGAAGTAAGCTGCCGTCTTTTCGTTGAGTGCTCGGGATGATCGGAATTCAAGTCTCGGATATTCCGAATGAAGACCTGTATCATCATTCAAGGACTAACGGTCAAGGTCTTCATTCTCCACGGGTATCATTCCATGGAAAAACCGGAGATGGAATTCGGAAAATAGAATTTCTTATAGATCGTGTCGGTAATGTAATCCAGGTAGGCGGCATCAGAGATGTCATATTCCCGGAGAATATAGTCCCGGATCAGTTCTCTCCTCCGGACGGCCAGTTCCGGCCCCGTGAGTTCAGTATCTTCTGCTGCCTGAATGCTTTTATCGATATGCTCTGCGGAATATGTGCTGGTGCACCAGCGGATGATGCCGTCCGTAAAGGAGTTTTCTTCCAGAATCTTATTCTGAAGGATCCGCACCTTCTGCTGTGTGGACAATCCAAAGAGAACAAAGATACAGGCAAGCAGCAATTCCAGAGTACACGTCCGGAGATCATCCGGGTTCCGGTGCCTGAGCATCAGCAGGAAATGGAGAACCGCCAGCACGAAGACGATTCCTCCGCAGATCGTGTACAGCATGGAGGAGTGTGTATCCGTGCGGAATTTCTCCTCCTGTGGGATGAAATGCGGCTGCCGCGCGAGACAGTGTTCCCGGTAATACGATTCACTCATCCGCTCATTTTCCATTCGCGCCTGCCTGGCGTAATAAGAGCACATCAGACGATCTGCTTCCGCCTGCTGTGAGGAGGGGACGGTCACGGCACAGAGATCCCCCTCTGGAAGCCGTGATACGGAGGCATCCAGGCCGGCACAGGAGAGATAATCGGCAATGTAGTCCGCCCGGTTTTTCGTATCTTCTGCCGCAAGTGAACGGCCAAGAGCATCCCAGTATGCCATGATAACCTCCTTCCCGCCGGATTTCCATTGCCGCATTGCCGGCAGTGAGATCCAGAATCATTCTCCGCGGCAGCAGATGGCACGAGCTTAAGGATCTGCGCCGCGGTATGTATACTTATTGAGCATTATAGAATCATCACTGTAGCAGAACAAGAAAATAATTATAAAATTTCCGGGAAATGCATATTTGCACAGATGAAAAGAAAAATACATTGCGGAGGTTTTGTGCCAATGAAAATGACCATTCTGGCGGTAGGACGATGCCGGGAAAAGTTCTGGACCATGGCGATAGAGGAGTACAGGAAAAGGCTGAGCAGCTACGTGGATCTGGAGATCATCGAGGTGCCTGATGAGAAAGTGCCGGAAGATGCCTCAGAGAAAGAGAAGCAGCAGATCCGCGGTAAAGAAGGAGACCGACTGCTCCGGTATATTCGCCCGGATGCATTTGTCGCGGCACTGGCCATTGAAGGGGAGTCTCTGGATTCAGTGGCGTTTTCCCGCCGCATTGAGAATCTGGCCGTGCACGGGGTGAGCCGGATGGTATTTGTGATCGGTGGTTCCATCGGGCTGTCTGACGCGGTGCTGCAGCGCGCAGACTGGAAGGTCAGTTTCTCTGCGATGACATTTCCCCATCAGCTGATGCGGGTGATTCTGCTGGAACAGATCTATCGGGCTTATCGGATCATTCGGCACGAGCCATATCATAAGTAAGAGGAAAGACATCCGTTGTGCCCCCACAGGGCGCAGGTCGCAGCGCATCTGCGGTCAACAGTGCCTTAAAGATCCAGTCGTGCCCCCACGGGGCGCAGGTCGCAGAGGCAAACGGCCTTCGTCAGTCCGCTGGCCTTCTGCCGCGCAGAATGATTGGCCATTTGCCGTCACTGGTCCGCTGCCTGCCAGCTGGCTGTCTGCTTTACTTTTTTACGTGTTTATGCTATATATGAGCTTTAGAATGCGGTAAGAGCGATATTTTGCCTCCGCATTACAGTACCGCCAGATGCCGGTATTGGATCAGGCAGACAGGCTGAATTCAATATCCGGTTGGTATATCAGGAGGAATTTTTTCATGACAAAAGTTGATGTAATATCCGGATTCCTCGGCGCTGGCAAGACCACGCTGATTCGGAAGCTGCTGCAGGAGTCTCTGAAGAACGAGCAGGTTGTGCTGATTGAGAATGAATTCGGAGAAATCGGCATTGACGGCGGTTTCCTGAAGGATTCCGGAGTGAAGATCCGGGAGATGAATTCCGGATGCATCTGCTGTTCTCTGGTCGGTGATTTTACCGCTTCTCTTGGTGAAGTGATTGAGACGTATCATCCTGACCGGATCATCATCGAGCCGTCCGGCGTGGGCAAGCTGTCCGATGTCATTGTCGCCGTGCAGAATGCGACAAAGGGCCGGGATGTCGAGCTTGGCAGTGCGGTAACCGTTGTCGATGTTCAGAAGTGCAGGATGTATATGAAGAATTTCGGTGAGTTCTTCAACAATCAGATTGAGAGCGCCGGCACCATTGTCCTGAGCCGGACTGGTATTGCAAAACCGGAGAAGACGGATGAAGCGGTTGCGCTGATCCGGGAGAAGAATGACCGGGCGACTGTCATCACGACGGACTGGGATAAGCTGAGCGGAGACCAGATCCTGGAAGCGATGGCTGCCAATGGAAAACTGGAAGAAGAACTCATCCAGGAGATGATTGCCCAGGTTGAGGAAGAGGAAAAAGAGCACGAGCATGAGCATCACCATCATGATCACGATCATGACCATCACGATCATGAGCATGATCACGACCATGAGCATGAAGACCATGATCATGAGCATGATCACGACCATGAGCATGGAGACCATGATCACGAAGACCATGATCATGAACATGACCACGACCATCACCACCATCATCACCATCATGCGGATGATGTCTTCACCAGCTGGGGCTTTGAGACGCCGCAGTCTTATGCGAAGGCCGATCTGGAGCAGATCCTTGACCGTCTTGGTGACGCGGAGCAGTATGGCACTGTTCTTCGCGCGAAAGGAATGGTTCCTGCGGCAGATGCGGACTGCTGGTACCACTTTGATCTGGTTCCCGGGGAGCATGAGATCCGCACAGGCAGCGCCGATGTCACAGGCCGGATCTGCGTGATCGGAGCGGATATCCATACGGACCATATCGCCGATCTCTTTGGAAAGAAGGATTGATTCTATGGCAGCAGAAGTTCCGGTTTATCTGATTGTCGGCTTCCTGGAGAGCGGGAAAACCACCTTCCTTCAGGACACGATCGATCAGGACTATTTCCAGATTGACGATAACACCCTGCTGCTGATCTGCGAGGAAGGTGAAGTGGAGTACGATCCGAATGTTCTCCGCCGGACTCATACCTATGCAGAGACGATAGAGAGCAAGGATGAACTGCGCCCGGCGCATTTTGAGCAGCTTCGCCAGAAATACGGGGCCGGCCGCGTGATCATCGAATACAACGGCGTCTGGGATCCGCGGGATCTGAAACTGCCGAAGGGATGGTTTATCAACCAGCAGATCATGATGGTGGATGGCTCTACCTTTGACACGTATTTTCAAAACATGAAGTCTGTGTTCGGGAACAACGCGAGAAACTCGGAAGTGATCATCGTGAACCGCAGCAGCACGGATATGGATCTGCCCCGGATCAAGAGAATCTTCCGCGCGGTCAATTCTCAGACGGACGTGATCTTTGAGAATGAGGAAGGAGAGCTGGACGCCTTTATCGAGGAAGATCTTCCTTATGATCTGAATGCGCCGGTGATTGATATCACCAATGAGAATTACGGGATCTGGTTCCTTGATGCGTCAGAATATCCGGATCATTACGACGGGAAACGGGTCCGCATCACGGCAATGATTCACAAAACGCCGGAGATGCCCGAGCACTCCTTCGTGCCCGGCCGTCTGGCCATGAACTGCTGTGAAGCAGACATGGTCTTTCTCGGCTACCTCTGCAAGTCGGAGGAAGCAGACCGGTGGCGCGATAAGTCCTGGGTGACGCTCACTGCACTGGTGAAGAAGGAATACCTGGAATCCTATGGCGAAGAAGGGCCTGTCCTCTACGCAGAGAAGATCGAACCGGCTCAGCCGATATCCCAGCCGGTTACCTTCAGCTGATCGTACCGGTATTTTCAAAAAAGAAGTCGGTGCCTGAGAGAAAAACGTTCACCGGATGGGAGGAACTTCTTCCCAGTCTGATACAGTCTGTCCTGGTTCGGCAGAACAGAGAGCAGCGCTCAGTAGGGCAAGGCAGCTCTGCTCTTCCCTGACGGGCAGAGGACGGCGGAATGGAGAGTATTATGGCAGAAGCAACGGACAAGGGAAACAGCCGCAGCACACATGTAATCCATGAGAAGGATCAGGTCGGCCGCGTTATCATCGCGGATGAAGTATTTGCCTCCATTGCGGCGCTAGCGGCCGCGGAAGTGGATGGTGTCGCTTCACTGGCGCCTGCCGGGAACAGTCTTCTCTACGGAAATCCGATGAAGCGCAGTGCAAAAGTAGAGGTGGGAGATGGAGAAGTGACGATCTATCTTTCCCTCAATATGCGATTCGGGTACAATATTCCGGAGACGTCCCGCAAGGTACAGGATAAAGTCGTCTCGGCCATTGAGAATATGATTGGTTACAAGGTGAGCAGCGTCAACATCAAGATCGCAGGCGTCATCGTGGATGACTGAGAATCCGCGCGGAAGAGGCTGTATGAAAAAATTATCCAGACATGATATTCGGGAGCATCTGTTCAAGGAATTGTTCCTCCGTGAGTTTTACAGCGAGGATGAGTTTGATGCCCAGTGTGAAAGGTACCTTGACGAGCTGTCCGAAGAAGCAGCGGAAGAGGGCGGCGTTCTTACCGAACCGGATCTGCAGGAACTGAAGGCGAAAGCCTGCGCGGCATCGGAGGTCATACCAGAGCTTGATGAAGCAATCAATCAGGTCTCGGAAGGCTGGAAGACCAGCCGCATGGGAAAAGTGGAACTCACCATCCTGCGGCTCGCCTGGTATGAGATGAGCCGCGATGAATCGGTTCCCGTCCGCGTCGCGATCAATGAAGCAGTGGAACTCGCGAAGACCTACGGCGGTGAGGATTCCCCGGCTTTTGTGAATGCCATTCTGGGAAAGCTGGCAAAGGAACTCCCGGAAGAAGAGGGGGATCAGTCGCTGTAAATGCAGGAAGCGGGCAGAGTCTTTACGGTGGTCCAGGTGGCGGAGTATCTGAAAGCGCTTGCTGAGGGGGATGCCGCACTCCGGCATATCACCGTGCGGGGAGAAATCTCCAATGTGAAATATCATCCTTCCGGGCATATCTACTTCACCCTCAAGGATTCGGCGGCATCGCTTTCCGGCGTCATGTTTCGGAGCGCGGTGCCGAATCTCAGATTCCGGCTGGAAAACGGGCAGCAGGTCCGCGCTTCAGGCCGGATTACGGTTTATACAGGAAACAGTCATTGTGAGCTGATAGCGCAGCAGGTCGTCTTCGACGGCACCGGCGCGCTGTATCAGGAACTGAAGCGGCGCCGCGACGTTCTGGAGCAGCGAGGCGTATTTCGGGCAGACCACAAGAAAACGATACCTCGTTTTGCGCAGTCCGTGGGAATTGTTACCGCCAGAACCGGAGCTGCCATACATGATATTATGAGCGTCGCACAGAGGCGGAATCCGCATGTTCAGCTGATTTTCTGCCCGGCCCTCGTGCAGGGAGAGCAGGCGGCAGAGAGCATCGCGGAAGCCATTCGCATTCTGGACCGGGAGCACCCGGATGTGATGATCATCGGCCGGGGCGGAGGATCGATTGAGGATCTCTGGGCATTTAATGAGCTTCCGGTCGTGCAGGCGGTCTATCAGTGCCAGATACCGGTAATCTCCGCCATCGGTCATGATATCAATCTGACGCTGGCGGATCTTGCGGCGGATCTCTACGCAGAGACACCATCCGCGGCAGCAGAGCTTGCGGTGTATGACGCATCGCAGTTCGCTGCGGCTCTATCGGAGCGGCGTGGTCGTCTGAACCGGCTGATGAATGACAGAATATCCGGGGAGAGACTCCGCCTGTCCCAGTATAGTCAGAGACTGGAACGGCAGACGCCGGAGCGCCGGCTGGAACTGGCAAAGCAGAAACTGGAATCCAGCAGGCAGCGCCTGAAGACGCTGATGGACACTGCTCTGAAGGATCGGACGGGACAGCTGACTGCGGCTGCGGCAAGGCTGGAGGCTATGTCACCGCTTCGCCGGATGCAGAGCGGGTATGCTTTTGTCACGAACGGACAGGGAGAAGT
>CADBOY010000287.1 GCA_902796405.1 uncultured Lachnospiraceae bacterium
TGTCGGTGTGACGAAGTTCACCAAGGTCAATGTTGTCGGCTATCTGATGCAGAAGGAGATTGATTTTCTGGGCAACGCAGTGAACAATCCGACCAGACCGTTTGCGGCCATTCTCGGCGGGTCCAAGGTTTCCAGCAAGATCTCGGTCATCAACAACCTGCTGGACAAGGTGGACATCCTGATCATCGGCGGCGGCATGGCCTATACCTTCCTGAAAGCACAGGGCCTGGAAGTTGGCAAATCTCTGCTGGAAGAAGACTATCTGGACTATGCGAAGGATATGATCGCGAAGGCCAGGGAGAAAGGCGTCCGGCTTCTGATTCCGGTAGATACGGTTGCTGTGAAGGAATTCCGCAATGATGCCCCTTCCCGCGTGGTGAAGGGAAGTCTCGCCCCTGAGGAGATGGGTGTGGATATCGGACCGGAGACCAGGGAACTCTTTGCCAGGGCAGCCTCTGAGGCAAAGACGATCGTGTGGAACGGACCGATGGGAGTCTTTGAAATGCCGAATTTTGCCAAGGGAACGATTGCGGTTGCTCAGGCACTTGCGGATGCGGACGCCACAACGATCATCGGCGGCGGAGATTCTGCGGCCGCCGTGAATCAGCTTGGCTTCGGCGATAAGATGACGCATATCTCCACCGGCGGCGGTGCTTCTCTGGAATTCCTCGAAGGGAAAGAGCTTCCCGGCGTAGCAGCAGCAGACGACAAGTAAGCAGCAGCTGCCGAGGTAAGATCACAGAACGGACGATATCAGGAGGTCCAGCCTGATATCGTCTTCACAGGCTTTGCCTGAAGAAAGGAAACCATTATGTCCAGACGAATGGTAATTGCCGGGAACTGGAAGATGAACAAGACGCCCAGTGAGACGCGTGCATTCATCCGGGAATTCGCACCGCTTGCTGCGGGAGCTGAGCACGAGGTTCTCCTCTGCGTGCCGGCCATCGATATCCTCCCTGCCGTAGAGGCAGCCAGGGGGACGAATATCCAGATCGGCGCCGAGAATATGTATTACGAAGAGAGCGGCGCGTACACGGGAGAGATCTCACCCGATATGCTGACTGACGCGGGGGCAACCCATGTCATCATCGGTCACTCGGAGAGAAGAGAGTACTTTGCTGAGACCAATGAGACCGTGAACAAGAAGGTACTCAAGGCACTGGAACATGGCCTGATCCCGGTCGTATGCTGCGGTGAGACCCTGACGCAGCGCGAGCAGGGAATCACGGTGGACTGGATCCGCCAGCAGATTAAGATCGCGTTCCTCGGCGTGAGTGCTGATGAGGCGAAGAAGACGATCATCGCCTATGAGCCGATCTGGGCGATCGGCACCGGTAAGGTGGCCACGTCGGAGCAGGCGGAGGAGGTCTGCGGTGCTATCCGCGCCCTGATCGCCGAGATCTACGATGCAGAGACAGCAGATGCGATCCGCATTCTGTACGGCGGAAGCGTAAAGCCTTCCAATGCGGCCGAGCTGTTTACGCAGCCCGATATCGATGGCGGACTGGTCGGAGGAGCCAGCCTGAAGACCGATTTCAAGGATATCATCTTCTGGAAATAACCGGCGGAAGTACGCCGGATGCTCATGGCCGGGAGACAGCAGCGCGGAGCGATGGCAATGCAGCCGCCTGCCTGGTCAGAGAGCAGATGGACAGGCTAAGGAAAGGAAATGCATGAGCACCACAGTTTTGATGATTCTCGATGGCTTTGGACTGAATGATCGGCATGAGGCAAATGCGGTCTGGCAGGCGAAGACGCCGAACATCGACAGACTGATGAAGGAATATCCCTTCGTGAAGGGATATGCGAGCGGACTGGCTGTTGGTCTTCCCGATGGCCAGATGGGAAATTCGGAAGTCGGCCACATGAACATGGGCGCCGGTCGGGTGGTTTACCAGGAACTGACCAGGATCACCCGGGATATTGAGAACGGCTCCTTCTTTGAGAACAAGGCGCTCCTGGCGGCTTGTGAAAACTGCCGGACCCGCGGCAGCGCGCTTCATCTGATGGGGCTTGTCTCAGACGGAGGCGTTCATAGTCACAATTCGCATCTGTACGGACTGCTTGAACTGGCAAAACGGCAGGGCATTGCTAAGGTTTACGTGCACTGCTTCATGGACGGACGGGATACGTCGCCGACATCCGGTATTGAATTTATCCGTCAGCTGCAGGAGAAAATGCAGGAGATCGGTGTAGGAGGGATTGCCACCATTACGGGGCGCTACTATGCCATGGACCGGGATAACCGCTGGGAGAGAGTCTCCCGCGCTTACCGGGCTCTGACCGAAGGTGAGGGAAACCGGGCGGAGGATGCCGTAAAAGCGGTCCAGGCTTCCTATGATGCCGAAGTTACGGATGAATTCATTGAGCCGATTGTTGTGACACAGCCGGATGGCTCGCCGGCAGCCACCGTGAAGAAGGGAGATTCGGTAATCTTCTTCAATTTCCGGCCGGACCGCGCGAGAGAGATGACGAGGGCGTTCCTCGATCCCGGTTTCAGCGGCTTCCAGCGGGAGAAGATAGCCGATCTCACATACGTCTGCTTTACGGATTATGATCCGACAATTCCGGGCTATCTGGTCGCTTTTGAAAAAGAGCACCTGAACAATACGTTCGGGGAATATCTCGCCAGGCTTGGCAGGAAGCAGCTTCGTCTTGCCGAGACGGAGAAGTATGCGCATGTCACGTTCTTCTTCAACGGAGGCGTGGAGAAACCGAATGAAGGAGAGGACCGGATTCTGGTTCCGTCCCCGAAGGTCGCTACCTACGATCTGCAGCCGGAGATGAGCGCCCCCGAAGTGTGCGACAATCTGGTGAAGGCGATCCAGGGCGATACGTATGATGTCATCGTCATCAATTTTGCCAATCCGGATATGGTCGGCCATACCGGCGTTCTTTCTGCCGCAATCAAGGCGTGCGAGACAGTGGATACCTGCGTAGGACGCGTGGTCAAGGTCCTGAAGGAGACCGGCAGCGTCATGTTCCTCTGCGCGGATCACGGAAACTGTGAACAGCTCATTGATTATGAGACCGGCGAACCGTTCACGGCGCACACCACCAATCCGGTTCCGTTCATTCTGTTCAACACGGATCCCTCCTGGAAGCTGGCAGAAGGCGGCCGTCTCTGTGACATCGTTCCGACCCTGATCGAGATGATGGGCATGGAGCAGCCGAAGGAGATGACCGGACACTCGCTCCTGCTGAAGGAGAGTCACTGACGGCATTCGGTTTCTTTCATATCTTTCCGTGTTTTTTGAAAAAAATATTGTTATTTATCCGTAATCATGGTAATATGTCGTAGTTGACTTATAAACGCTTGGGATCCCGCCGAATCAGAAGAATGCGGATCCGTATCCGGAGGAACACATGGGAGCTTTAAGAACCATTTTGACAATACTGTTTGCAGCTGACTGCGTCGTAATGATCGTTCTGATTCTGATGCAGCACGGGAAAAACGAAGGTCTCGGAGCACTGGCGGGCATGAGCATGAATACCGATACCTACTGGAGCAAAAACAAGGGACGTTCGGAGGAAGGGCGGCTGATCCGGCTGACCCGCATACTGGCCATCGTCTTTATCGCGTTGGCCATCATCCTCAACATGAGCTTCTGATCATCCCGGGCTGCTGCAGTTACTGCGGCGGCCCGTATTCATAAGACAGAGATATGGAAAAAGAAAAAGGCATCAAACTGATCGCCAACA
>CADBOY010000288.1 GCA_902796405.1 uncultured Lachnospiraceae bacterium
CTCGAAGGAATTCACATAGGGGAAATGGCGGCAGAATCTGTTGAAAAACTGCTCGAGTTCCTTGCCGTTTCCTTCGACATGAATGAGGATTCCATGATCCGTGTCCTCCTCCCGGATCGCGCATCGGTCCGCGTCCTCAAACAGGACCGCGTTGCCGCCGTCATAGTGTTCATGAAGAAGCCATCCCTCTGCTCCGGTGGTCTCCATGCCAAAACGGAAAGCCAGGGTGCATGCTGCGATCACCAGAGATACGCTGCTCTTCTCCGGAAGCACCATGTAGAAATTCAACCGGTCCGGCAGCTGGTCGAGATTGTCATCCTTTAGAAATTCTCCGGTCTGGAAGATGGTTTCCAGTCCCTTCCTCTGCCGCCAGTCCAGCTGCGGCGTCGGCTTTGCACTCTTTGTGGCGGAGAGATATCCCTCCGGAGCCTCCTCCAGTGTCTTCGGTTGCAGCCGGAACAATGCCTTCAGTTCCTCTTCGTCTGCCGGAACGGGGATCTCCCCGTCCTCACCGCAGACCGGGAACTGAGCAGACTCCGCCTGAAATCCCAGAAGAAACGCTGCCTGAACTGCGAGTTTGGTCTCCTCTGGTGTCATTCCAGGGAGAATCCTCAGCTTTCCCTTGCTCTGCTTACCCATTCATCTGACCTCCTTTTCCGTCACTCCGAAGCCATTGCCGTCCATGCGGATAAATCACCTCTTTATGCCGTGCTGAACGCCATTCGCGCGCCAGATCCGGGAAATGAGACAGCACCGCCGGCAGTGCAAAACCTGAATCAGAATAATTATAACATTTCCGCTCGAAATAATCATTTCATGTTATGATAAGTATGTTTTTCACAAATCCGCACGATGTAGAGGTTTATTGATGAAAAAAGGATCTTTTTTCCTGCTTCTGACTTCCTTGATCTGGGGCATGGCCTTTGTGGCGCAGAGCAGCGTCTCGGTCGGCCCCTGGGTGCTCAATCTGATCCGGGCCATACTGGCCGCTGCACTGCTGAGCATCCTCATTTCGGTTCTGCGCCGCTTTGCCGGACTTTCGCGCGGCATTAACCGGAGGAATACCCGGATCGGAGCCATCAGCTCCGGTGTTTTTCTGGCGTGTGCCTCCATGCTGCAGCAGAGCGGCATCATGAGGACGACGGTGGGAAAGGCCAGCTTCATCACCACCCTGTATGTGATCTTTGTCCCTCTGATCGGACTTTTCTTTCACCGCAGGGCATCGGCAAAGATATGGTTCTGTGTTGCCCTGGCGGCGGCAGGCCTGTATTTCCTGTGCATGAAGGGAAGTTTGGCTATAGGGCCCGGAGATTTCATGGTTCTGATCAGTGCAATCCTCTACGCCGGCCAGATGTTCTGCATCAGTCTCTTCTCCGAAGGAACGGAATCTCTGGAATTCAGCCGGATTCAGTTCCTCACGATGGCGGTGTGCTGCCTGCCCGGAGCCCTGATATTCGACGGAATTTCTCTGCCGGACATTCAAAAGTCCGCTATCCCCCTGCTGTACGTCGGTATCATGTCGTCCGGCATCGGCGGCACGCTGCAGGTCATCGGTCAGCGCGATACAGACCCTACCGTAGCTTCTCTGCTTCTTTCACTGGAATCCGTCTTTGCGGCCGTCGGGGGCTTTGTCATCCTGGGACAGGTACTCACGCCCCGCGAGATCTTCGGATGCGCGCTGACATTCTCCGCCGTCGTCATTGCACAGGTGCCAATAGAAAAACTCATAAAGCGGAGGCCGCCGCAGAGACAGACCGAAGGCCAGCGGGAATCGTAAAACACCCAAAGACACGGAGCGGAGACACCCACAGAGGCAACACCATAATCCAGTAGAAAAACCGGCTGGAATCGTAAGCCATACATCATTAGCCCACGAAAAAGGGAACAGCCGCAGAGACCGCATCCGAAACAATATAAACCATAAAGCGCGCAGATAAAAAACGGAGTCAGCCGTAAGGTCTGCTCTTGGGACACGGAAAACCGTAAGTGATACAAAAAAGACCCGCCCAGCAGGACGAGTCTTTTTGTCATTTCTTTTGTCGTTATTTTTCTCTTGAGAAGTCGGGCGAAATCTCC
>CADBOY010000289.1 GCA_902796405.1 uncultured Lachnospiraceae bacterium
ACAGGCGGTTCGTTTTCTGAAATCTGCCGGAGTTCAGCTGGTAATCTGCGGCGGAATCGGCGGCGCTGCCATCAAGGCGCTGGATGATGCCGGAATTATGGTCATGGGCGGAATTACCGGCTCGTGTGAAGACCGGATCCGGGAATTCAACGAGGGAAAACTGAAGTATGTCCCGGCGGAGGCGGCCGTCCCGCACTGCCCGCATCACTCTGGTGCTCATGCGGCAGAATGTGCGGAGGAAGGCTGTCCGGACGCCGCGGACTGTAAATATCATCAGAGTTACTGACTTGTACCAAACCGCAGGAATCCACTACCGGACTGCGGTTTTCTGTGCATGCTTTCGTATATCCCCAAATCGCATGCATTGAATCTGCTTAATACAGCAAATACAGCTGTTACCGCCAGAAAGTTTTGAATTTATACAGAACCTGATGTTGATTTCAGATAAATCACTTGACGACAGAAAAGAAAATAATAGAATATAAATACAAAAGAGACTATAATGGACAATATAGAATCTGATGCATTTATAGTATGCGTACTATGGTAACCGGGGATGATTTAACCTTAGATAATGCCAAAAGTAACACTACATTTTTAACCCAACCACATCCGTCTTGAACTCATCAAGTTCCAGATGTGCAGGGATTTTTATATTGAACAGATTATAATACTGCTTTACTTGCTTCGATGGCGTTTCGACACTCACCTTTTTGTTTCGAGACAGGAAGCACATGAGCGACTGCGTTTTACCGACGAGTTCGGATACCGAAACTCCGCTGGGAAGGATCTTCTCCCTGAACATTAGAAGAATGATCGTATCAATGATGTCGTGGAGAATCTTTCCGCGCACCGTCGTATCAGTCCACTTAGAAAGTGGCAGCAATCCAAGATATTCCTTACTGGTTTTGAAGACGGTTTCGATTTCTGTCCGCTCAAAGTACTCCGTCAGTAGTCGTTCAGGTGTTTCTTCTCGATTGGAAAGAAGAACAAAGTAGCCGAACTTCACGGTGTACCAGTCCTGATCCCTGTCCTTCATGGCCTGGTATTCCTCTTCATGGGTAATGCGGTAATCACGTAGTTTCTGCAGGGCATTGTTCTGATCGACGTAGACATAGGCGTATTCTTTTTCACTGAATACTTTTATTTCCAACCGTTTGCCGAAATAAATGTGCTTTTTCCGAACAAACTGATACTTGCCCTTGCCGATCGTAGAACGCACCTGCCAGTATAGAGTCTTATAAGGATACCCTTTCCGCGCAGGCATTCGACCGATCATGGTCTTCGTTGACCCGATGTGAACCGCATGGATCAGGCCCTGAGAAACATAACCGGCATCGAGAACCAGGGAATCGATCTGAATATCAAGGCTTTCAGCTACATCAGCCACAACGTTCATGATCGTATTGATATCGAGTACCAGTTTTTTTATCATCACTGAGGAAAACAATGCGGCCAAGACGTTCCCGTACGACCTGTTTGGAATGAAAGCGGGCATTTTTTACATACTGAACGTCAATAATCTCGGCAGAACCGCTTTTAATCCTGCCATCTTCACTGCGGACCATTTTTTGCGTACGAATGAATGCCAATGTAGTGCTTCCTTCTCAGAATAGCCGAAAATATAGTATTAAGTAACACTACAAACAGTATGGATCTTTCTGAGAAGGAATGCAATACTTTGTTGTAAAAGTGCGGGATTAAGCCATATGTAACAACGTTGAAATGGATGTAGTGCTACATTTGCACGCATCTAAGGTTTAATCAACAAAATAAAAGGAGGATTAAAGCATGAATAAACGAACATGCCAAGCAGCCAGTCAATCTGTATCTGCAATAGTATTATTCGTGATATTATTACTGCTCATAATCATACCAGTTACTCACATTTATGCAGCTTCTGATAAGATTAATAATGGTACTATAATAAAAAGAGTGGTTTCATTGTGTCCGTCATCTGTAGACGGAAAACATCATTTTAAAGGAGCCGGATCTGGTTCAATATATAAGGGAAAGTATCCGGATTTCTCAAATTGCGTAGTCAAATGGGGAACAGCTTGCCAATGCAAATATTGTAATACAATATTAGTATCCCAGTACAATCCATATACGTCTACTGCATTAGGGAAATATGCCATGAGTAGTTATCCTCATTCCAAAAGTGGATTTATATGCATCTGGGTTAAAGTTGTATCTACGAATGCCAGAATTAATAATGATGCGATAACAAGAGCGATGGTCTTTGAATAATCGGCTCAGTAAACAGGATGAGTGGAGTGATTCGCTTATGGTGAGTTATTACGATCTGCTTACAGGGACTTATTCCTATCTCCTTCGAAGATTTTTCCCGGTACTAGCAGTATATTTATTTGTCTCATTAATTGCGCGGTGGGCAATATTTAAAAAGTGTGAAATCCCCGGTTGTCACTCACTGATTCCGATATATTCCGGGTACTTATGTTACCGGCTGATGTGGGGAAGCGGTTACTTTTTCTTCTTCAGTCTGATTCCCTATCTGGGATTTGTATTTCATTATATTATGCTATACAAAATGTGCAGAGCATTTGGCAGAGATAACCGTTTCATCATTGGAATGCTGCTGATTCCCATTGTATTCCGCTGCATCCTGGCATGGGGAAGCGCAGAATATATTGGGCCGGAGGGACGCCCGGAAGCGGATAATCCTTATCGCTATGATTAAGAAGCAGATGCAGAATGCGGAGGTACGCCATCAGAAGAGGACAATGAAAAACAGTGCTGCTGCCGGGATATGGCTATTGCATGTATCAGCAAGGCATGATTCCCTTTTCGGATAGACAAAAGAAGCAAACGGTCTTCTGCTATCCGAAGAGGGAATTTTATGTTTCAAAATCGTATCTTGAATAGTGAAAAGTTGCTGAAATCAGACTCATATACTCATATAATAAAGTAGGAGGAAAATATATGATTCACAGACTGAATGAGAAAATCATGGAACTGGATGCTCCGGTGGTGGTCGGACTTGACCCGAAGCTGGACTTTGTCCCGGGCTTCATCCAGAAGAAGGCATTTGCCGAATTCGGCGAGACACTGGAAGGCGCCGCGGAGGCGATCTGGCAGTTTAACCGGGGCATTGTGGATGCGGTGTATGACCTGATTCCCGCGGTCAAACCGCAGATCGCAATGTATGAACAGTTCGGCATACCAGGAGTGGCGGCATACAGCCGGACGGTCCGGTACTGCCGGGAGAAGGGACTGATCGTCATTGGAGATGTGAAGCGGGGAGACATCGGATCCACTTCCGCGGCCTACGCGAAGGCACACCTAGGCATTGTGAAAGTGGGCAGCCGGACACTTCCGGTGTTCGATGAGGATTTTGCCACGGTGAATCCTTACCTCGGCAGCGATGGAGTGAAGCCGTTCATCGATGTCTGCCGGGAACAGGACCGGGGCATCTTTGTCCTCGTCAAGACATCCAATCCGTCGAGCGGAGAATTCCAGGACAGGATGATAGACGGGAAGCCTCTGTACGAGCTGGTCGGCGAGAAGGTAGATGAATGGGGCAGAGACTGCATGGACGGAGACTACAGCAATGTTGGTGCCGTTGTCGGAGCAACTTACCCGGAGATGGGAAAACGTCTGCGCAGCGTGATGCCGAAAGCCTGCATCCTGGTTCCGGGATATGGCGCGCAGGGAGGAAAAGCAGAGGATCTTGCCCCGTTTTTCCATGCGGATGGACTTGGTGCGATTGTTAATTCGTCCAGAGGAATCATCGCCGCATGGACGAAAGAGCCCTACTGGGATCGGTTCGGAGAAGAAAATTATGCGGACGCTTCGCGGCAGGCGGTGATCGACATGATTGAGGACCTGAAGAGAGCCCGCGGCTGAACGAACCAGAAACGGGCAGGTGTGAAAACGGAGCTGCGTCTTCCTGCGGCAGACATAAACTGCCTCGATGTACGCCGGCTGAAGTGAGCAGCTGATAAGGGAGGCGGTGACCGGATCCCATGAGCGCATGGATACCGGGTGCTGCTGCGGAGGATACATTCTGTAAGGCAGGCATTCTGTCGGTCAGGGAATATGCCCTTTGTGGATAAGGATGGGAGATTGTATGAAATATAAAGAAGAGGCGGAGATTCTGTCCCAGGAGTCTTTGGGGGAGGATATCTTCAGCATGTGGCTCAGGACAGAACATATTGCAAAGGAAGCAGAACCAGGACAATTCTTGTCGCTGTACTGCCGCGATGAGTCCCGGCTGCTGCCCCGGCCGATCAGCCTCTGCGAGATCGACAGGGAGAACTGCCGGCTGCGTCTGGTCTACCGGATTGCCGGCGCGGGAACCAGAGAATTTGCCGGCCTGCAGGCTGGTGACCGGATTACGGTTCTCGGCCCGCTGGGCCACGGTTTCCCTCTGGCAGAATCCGGCCGTGCACTCATCGTCGGAGGAGGCATCGGTGTGCCGCCTCTGCTGCAGCTTGCCAGAGAACTTCCGGGCGAGAAGACGCTGGTGATGGGGTATCGGAGCCGGACCTATCTGGAACAGGAGCTCCGGAAGGAAGCACCTCTCGTAATCTCCACAGAGGATGGCAGTCTGGGCACGAAGGGCAATGTGATTGATGCAATCCGGGAAAATCATCTTACGGCGGACACAATCTACGCCTGCGGTCCGCTTCCCATGCTTCGTGCACTCAAGAGCTTTGCGCAGGAGCATCACATGAAGGCGTGGATTTCCATGGAGGAGAAGATGGCCTGCGGAATCGGTGCCTGCCTCGGGTGTGTCGTGACCTCGAGGGATATCGATGATCACTCCAAGGTCCGGAATGTCCGGGTCTGCGCGGAAGGCCCTGTGTTTGATGCGGAGGAGGTGATCTTTTGAATCTGGAAGTGAATATCGCCGGTGTTGTCTTGAAGAATCCGGTCATGACGGCTTCCGGTACCTTCGGATCCGGTATGGAATATGCAGAGCTCATGGATCCGGGGCTGCTCGGCGCCATCGTTACGAAGGGAGTGGCCAGTGTCCCGTGGCCCGGCAATCCCGGCCCCCGGATCGCCGAGACGGCGTCCGGTATGCTGAATGCCATCGGACTGCAGAATCCGGGTGTCGATACCTTTGTGAAGCGAGATCTGAAATTCCTGGAGCAATATCCCGACACACGGGTTATTGTCAATGTCTGCGGTCATACGGAGGAGGAGTACCTCGAGGTGGTTGACCGCCTGGCGGATGAGGAACGGGTTGACCTGCTGGAGATCAATATCTCCTGCCCGAATGTGCGCGAGGGCGGCCTTGCCTTTGGCCAGAATCCGAAGACCGCGGAAGCCATCACAAAGTCGGTGAAGCGTCATGCGAAGCAGCCGGTTATCATGAAGCTGTCTCCGAATGTGACGGATATCCGGGAGATGGCCCGGGCGGCAGAGAGCGGAGGAGCGGATGCCATCTCTCTGATCAACACGATCACCGGCATGAAGTTCGACATCATGCGGCGAAAGTTCGCTCTGGCCAACCGTACCGGCGGACTCAGCGGTCCGGCGATCAAACCAGTTGCGGTACGGATGGTCTATGAAGCCGCCCACACGGTATCGATTCCGGTGATCGGAATGGGCGGGATCCAGACATGGCAGGATGCCGTGGAATTCCTCATGGCGGGGGCCAGCGCTGTCTCCGTCGGCACAGCGAATTTCCACGATCCGGAGGCGGCTCCGAAGATCGTGGAGGGCATCCGCGGCTATATGGAACGGTTCGGCATGGAGAGTGTCTCCGAAATTGCACTGACGGAGTCAGGATCAGCTTCAGGTGCCAGTTGAGCACGGCGCGGAGCAGGCAATTGCCCGGAAAGAGTAACGACAAACCCGCAGGGAAGACCGAACCGGTGACCGACCGGGGCTTCGGATGAGAAGCAGCAGTCATCCGGTTTGCCGCAAGGGTCTGTATCCGGTACGGTCCGCTGGATGGATCTGCGTTCGTTGAAATGCCTGGGCATCTATGATAAACTGATGTGACGACCTGCGGGTGCAGACTCAGCATTACATGCAGTCCGCATGGAGCAAATACAGTGCAATATGGAGCTGCTGCCGGAGCATGTCTCGTGCGGCAGGCGGCTCCGCCGGCACTAAAAGGCGCAGACAGGAGAGCAGGATGGAACAGTATAAACAGGAATTTATCGAATTTATGGCCGAATGCCAGGTCCTGAAGTTCGGTGACTTTGTCACGAAGAGCGGAAGAAAGACACCGTTTTTTGTCAACACCGGCTACTACCGCACCGGCTCACAGCTTGCCCGGCTGGGGCGCTACTATGCGAAGGCAATTCATGATCAGTTCGGAACCGATTTTGACGTTCTGTTCGGACCGGCATACAAAGGGATTCCTCTCGCCGTGGCCACATCCATCGCGCTCTCTGAGGAATACGGAGTGGATGTGCGCTACTGTGCCAACCGCAAGGAGATCAAGGATCACGGAGACAAGGGAATCCTGCTGGGCAGCCCGATCCATGACGGCGACCGGATTGTGATCATCGAGGATGTCACGACGGCAGGGACCTCCATTGCGGAGACCATGCCGATTCTGAAGGCACAGGGCGATGTCGATATTCTCGGCCTGTGTGTGTCGGTGGACCGCATGGAGCGCGGGCGCAGCGAGAAGAGCGCGCTCAGAGAGATCCAGGAGACCTACGGATGCAGGACGGCAGCGATAGTCACGATGAAGGAAGTTGTCGAATATCTGTCTGGAAGAGAAGTCAATGGACAGGTTATCCTGACGGAGGAAATCCGCAAGGCCATTGACCGGTATTACGAGCAGTACGGGGCTCAGGAATAAGAGGATTTCAGATGGCGAAGGTCAAGTGGAAGAGAACAAAGAACGGAATTCAGTTTATCGAAAAGAAGACCTTCACGGAAAGACTGCAGAATATCACGTTTATGGAGGCTGCGATCGGCATCTTCATTCTTGAGATGGTGCTTTTCGCCGTGTGTGTGCTGCGTGCCGCTTTCACACATGGAGGCGCCGGTGTTGAGGTCAGTCTGATTGGATACCTGATTATTCTGCTGGGTATACTCGGAATCTTTGTCACGTGCTACGGACACTACCAGGTGGAGGCGAAGAGCCGGATTCCGTGGAAGACGGGAATCTATTTGAATGGAGGAATGATCGCGGCGATTGTCATACTATACATCGTCGGCCTGATCCTTTAACAACGGAGGCATAGCATGAAACGTATCGGTATCATCGGAGGCGGGCAGCTCGGAAAGATGATGATCCTGGACGGCAAACGGCTTGACACACAGTTTGACATCCTCGATCCCACCGAACACTGTCCCGCCCACAGAATTGCAGAACACCATATCGTAGCGGATTTTGACGATGTGGATGCCATTGTAAAGCTCGCGGAAAATGTGGATGTGGTGACCTATGAGTTTGAGCACATCAGCGTTCCGGCACTGCGGAAGCTGGAGGCAGCCGGACGCAAGGTATATCCTTCTGCAGATACGCTGGCGAAGATTCAGAATAAGCTGACGCAGAAGGAATGGCTCAGAAAGCACGGCATCGCCGTTCCGGATTTCGTGAAGACCGATGGGCCGGATGACATCCGGAAGGCAGCGGAGCAGTTCGGATATCCCATTATGCTGAAGTCCTGCACGGGCGGCTATGATGGCAAGGGAAATGCCCTGATTGCGAATGAAGCCGGAGTCGAGGCGGGATACGAGGCCCTGGGCGCAGGCAGGCTCCCTCTGATGGCCGAACGGTGTATCGATTTTGAAAAAGAAGTTTCCATTCTGGCCTGCCGCAGTGCGAATGGAGATATGGCCGTGTTCCCTGTGGCAGAGAACCGGCACAAGAACAGCATTCTGGATGAGACGACCGTTCCAGCCAGAATCTCTGAAGCGACGGCGGCAGAAGCACATCAGACTGCCCGCGCTTGCCTGCAGGCATTTGGCTGCGTGGGAATGCTCTGCATTGAGCTTTTCGTGACGAGAGAGGGGCACATCCTGGTCAATGAACTCGCACCACGCCCGCATAATTCCGGTCATTATACCATTGAGGGCTGCTATACTTCCCAGTTTGAAAACCATGTGCGGGCGATTCTCGGCCTGCCGCTCGGAAATACGGCACTGATCCGGCCGACCGCGATGAAGAACATCATCGGTGACCGGGATGGCGTGGCAGAACTTCGCGGTCTTGATCAGGCATACCGACTGCCGAATGTGAAAGTGCATATCTACGGCAAGGAAGAGGTCCACGTCGGCCGCAAGATGGGACATATCACGGCAACGGGTGGAACGCTGGAGGAAGCTCTGGATGCCGTGCGGAAGGCACATGATGCCATTCAGATCTGAAGAAGAAAAACGGCGCAGCGATCAGACTCGCACCGCGGCGTGACAGAACAGAAAACCGGCCGCAGGTCCGGGACAGGAGGCAAGTACCATGAAACCAGTTGTTGGTATTGTGATGGGCAGCGATTCCGATCTTCCCGTCATGTACAAGGCAGGGGAAATGCTGGATAAGCTTGGCGTTCCCTATGAGATGACCATTGTATCCGCTCACCGTACTCCGGACCGGCTGACCGAGTATGCGAAAAGCGCGGCCGGGCGAGGAATCCGCGTGATCATTGCGGGAGCAGGCGGATCCGCGCATCTTCCGGGAATGATCGCCGCACAGACCGTTCTTCCCGTCATCGGCGTTCCGGTACAGACCAAAGCGCTGGGGGGCGTTGACTCCCTGTATTCCATCGTCCAGATGCCGCCGGGAATTCCGGTCGCGACGGTGGCGATCAACGGTGCGCTGAATGCCGGTCTGCTTGCCGCCAGGATCCTTGCCGCAGGCGGTGACGCTGAGCTGACGGCCAGGGTGCAGGCTTATGCCGATGAACTGAAGAATACTGTGGAGAAGAAGGCAGCGAAGCTGGAATCCATCGGTTATGAAGCTTATCTGAAGCAGAAGGAGGAGTAACGCGAATGGGGATGAATTATAAGGATGCCGGTGTCGACATCGAGGCTGGCTACCGCTCGGTTGAGCTGATGAAGAAGCATGTTGCCGCCACGATGCGGCCCGAAGTGCTTGGCAATATCGGCGGATTTTCCGGAGCTTTCGACATTAGTGCCCTTAAGAATATGAAAGAGCCGACGCTCCTGTCCGGGACGGATGGCGTTGGCACGAAACTGAAGCTGGCATTTCTCATGGACAAGCACGATACCATCGGAATCGACTGCGTTGCCATGTGCGTCAATGACGTCGCCTGCGCTGGCGGTGAGCCGCTGTTCTTCCTCGATTACATCGCCTGCGGCAAGAACAGCCCGGAGAAGATCGCCGAGATCGTCTCCGGAGTGGCGGAGGGCTGCCGCCAGGCCGGTGCCGCGCTGATCGGCGGTGAGACCGCAGAGATGCCGGGGTTCTATCCGGTCGATGAATACGATCTCGCCGGATTTGCCGTCGGCGTGGTGGACCGGGGACAGATGATCACCGGAGCCAGTCTGGCGGCCGGGGATACTCTCATTGGCATTGCCTCTTCCGGCGTGCATTCGAATGGATATTCGCTGGTCCGGAAAGTGTTCCGCATGAAGCGGGAATATTTGGATACCTATTATGATGACCTCGGGGCAACGCTGGGCGAAACGCTGCTGACTCCCACGAAGATTTATGTAAAGGCGCTGA
>CADBOY010000290.1 GCA_902796405.1 uncultured Lachnospiraceae bacterium
CGGGCACAGTCGTGCTGAATCCACACGCCCATCAGCTGCCGCATATCCATTATGAGGAGCAGGTCCTGTACATCCTCTCCGGACACGGCCTCTGTTATGTGAATGGCGATGAATTCGCGGCGGAGCCGGGGGCCTCGTTCCACTGGCCGGCCGGTATCCTTCATGAGATGATCAACACCGGGGAGGAGCCGCTGATTCACGCGCTCGTATCCAATCCGCCGGGAACCGGGGAGGAGAGTGCGCCCGGAGAAGCGGGCGAGGGCGGAGAGGAAGCCCTGGAGGATGCGCGGGAGGAGAGTGAGCCCGAGCTTGGCTGGAACGAGCGGGCCCAGCTCCTGTATGGCGCAATCATGGCGGTGCGGACGCAGTCCCTTGACGCGATGAACATCCCTTACGCGGTCCTCGACTGCGGTGGAAACCTGGTGGCGAGAGCGCGCACCTTCCCGGATTACTGCAAGCTTCACTGCGATCCGCTCGCTTCGCCGGACGCGAGCGCCTGCATGCTGCCTCCCGTCACTTCCCGGGCGGGCATGGAGACGGAATCGGTCTGCCCTCACGGGCTTACGATCCTGAGTGAACCTCTTTTCTTCCGCGGTCAGTATCTCGGGCAGATCCGGGGAGGGTACCTCCGCGAATCCGGGGAAGGAGCATCCGGCTATTCCGGCCCGGCGCTCTACGATTCCCCGCTGAGCGCCGAGCTCGGCGCGCGCGGACTCCTCCGGAAAACCGCGAAGATGATCCGGAATTTCTGTGAATTTGAGAAAAATCGCTGTGATCTGCAGGACAGAGACCGTCAGATCCGGCTGAGCCGGGCATCGCAGGAAGCACTGGTGCGCAGCCTGAGAGAGTCCGAGTACAGCATCGCCGATCTGCGGATCAACCATCATTTCCTGTTCAATACCCTCAATACCATGGCGTCGATGGCGCTCGACACCGATAACATGACGCTGTATCAGGCGATCGTGGATCTGTCCAAGATGTTTCACTACACCTTGCGCAATACGAGCGTGACCGCGGAAATCCGGCAGGAGCTGCAGTATCTGAAGGCCTACCTTCAGCTGCAGAAGCTGAGGACCGGAGCGGACTTGTCCGTGGCTTTCGAAGTCCCGGAGGAACTGCTCGGACGGCAGATTCCCTTCAACCTGCTCCAGCCCCTCGCGGAGAATGCGTTTCACTACGGCTTCCTGCCGGGCGAGGAGAAAAAGCTGATTCTGCGGATCACGCCGCGCGGAACGGATACTCTGATCACGCTCGAGAACAGCGGTAGGTCCATGACGGAGGAGGAGATCCAGGCCATCAACGAGGGGATGCGGCAGACGACAACGCATGGTCTCTCGATGATCCGGCAGAAGCTGGAGAACCTGTACGGGGACCGGTATGTGTTCGAAGCGGCAGGGCGGAGCGGCGGCGGTATGAAGATCCGCATCCTGATTCCGGGAGAAAACGAGGTGAGAGCATGATTCGCGCTGTGATCTGCGACGACGAGAAGGCAACCTGGAACATCATCCGGCATTTTCTGGAGCAGGAGGGATATCCGATCGAGATCGCGGGAACCGCGGCAAATGGCAGTGAGGCGCGGAATCTGATTCTCCGCGAGAAGCCGGATCTCGTTTTCCTTGATATCCAGATGCCGTTCCTGAACGGATTCGATGTCATCCGGGAGACAAAGGAGACGGGGAGCCGGGTGATCATCATCACGGCATACGATTCG
The DNA here is from genome assembly GCA_902796405.1 of uncultured Lachnospiraceae bacterium. Classification (GTDB taxonomy): domain Bacteria; phylum Bacillota; class Clostridia; order Lachnospirales; family Lachnospiraceae; genus UBA3305. Next base: position 1,712 of record CADBOY010000290.1, read on the forward strand.
TTCGCGTATGCGCAGCAGGCACTGCGCCTCGGTGCGACGGACATTCTTTCGAAGCCGATCGACTTCGATCAGCTCCGGGAGGCAATCACCCGGGCGCTCGGATGGAAATTCACGGGAAACGCGACGATCAATCAGATTCTGTCTTATCTTCACGGGCATTATGCGGAACAGATTACGCTCGGTACACTGAGCAGACTCATGTTCTGCACGGAGAGTCATATCGCGAGACTGTTCAAGAAGCACACCGGCACGACAATTATGAATTACGTCCATCAGCTGCGGATCCGCCGGGCGGAACAGTACCTTGAGGCAGGGAATCTGCCCATGGAGGAAGTCGCCGCGAGGGTCGGCTATCAGAATCTCAATAATTTCTACCGGCATTTTCACGAGATCACGGGAATGACGCCGGTTGCCTGGATGCAGCAGGGAAGGCACGCGGTGACGTGAGGCGCCGGTCGGCACCATGACACAGGAGGACAGCATGGAGCAGGAGAACCAGTCAGTACTGGACAAGGTAAGAGCGGCGCAGGAGTGCGTCTGGATCAATCCGGACCGTGAGGACATCGATCAGGCCCGCAAAAGCCTCGAGCTGACGATGGCGGATATCGACGATGCGGAGCGTCGCCTGCAGCGTTTTGCGCCATTCATTGAAAAGAAATTTCCGGAGACGGCTCCGCGAGGCGGCCTGATCGAATCGGAGCTGGTTGAAATCCCCCGGATGCGGGAGCGAATCAACGAGAAGTACGGAAGCGGCCTGAAGGGCCGGCTTCTCCTGAAGAAGGACAGTCATCTCGCGATCGCGGGATCGGTCAAGGCCCGCGGCGGGATCTACGAGGTCCTGAAGCACACGGAAGACCTCGCTTTTGCCGACGGCATCCTGAAGCCGGGAGATTCCTGCGCAAAGCTCGCGGACGAAGAGTGCCGCAGGCATTTTCAGCAGTATACGATACAGGTCGGTTCCACGGGCAATCTGGGCATGAGCATTGGGATCATGAGCGCGGCGATCGGCTATCACACCGTCGTTCATATGTCCGCTGACGCCAGAGAGTGGAAGAAACGGCTGCTCCGGGAGCACGGCGTGACGGTTCTGGAGTATCCGTCGGATTACAGCGAGGCCGTAAAGCGAGGGCGCGAGCAGTCGGACCGTGACCCGAAAAGCTATTTTGTGGATGACGAAAACTCAAGAACGCTGTTTCTTGGCTATGCAGTGGCGGCAAAACGTCTGATTGGTCAGCTGAAAGACATCAATGTGGAAGTGAATGAAGACCATCCGCTGTTCGTGTACATTCCCTGCGGTGTCGGCGGGGCGCCGGGCGGCATCACATTCGGCCTTCGGCAGGTATTCGGAGATGCGGTTCACTGTTTCTTCGCGGAGCCGACACAGGCGCCCTGCTTGCTGATTGGAATGGCGACCGGGAAAAACCATGATATCTCGGTGCAGGATCTCGGGCTGTCGGGCCGCACGGATGCAGACGGACTTGCCGTCGGTCGCCCGTCCGGTTTCGTGGGCGAAACCGTGAAAACGCTGATGAGCGGGGATTTCACCGTGGAAGACCGGCATCTCTACGACTATATGCGTGATCTGCTGGACACGGAGAACATCTTCCTTGAGCCGAGCGCGTGCGCCTGCTTCCAGGGACCGGTCATGCTCCACCGGCTGGCAGAACGTTATCTCTCCCGGTACCATCTGGAAGAGAAGGCAGAGAACGCCGTCCATATCGCCTGGGCAACCGGAGGCAGTCTGGTACCGCCGGAGGAACGCGAAAAATACAGGAAGACGTATCGGTAAAGGAGGTCCCTGAAATCCGGAGAGTCTGCTGAAGGATACTTTCCAGTCTTTCTCTGCGCATGATCCTGCGCATGACAAAAAAAAGAAACACTGCTGGCCGATGGCGGTCCTGCAGCAGAAAAGAAGAAACTCTGCTGGCTGACGTTTCTGCTGCAGCAGAAGCGGAATCAAAAACAGAAATGAGCGGGGGTGCTCTGCCGGATCACAGGCAGAGCGCCCCTGCTGTTCTCTTTTACGGCAGGATCCACTGCCGCCTGGCCTCCGGTTGCTGCCGCTTCTTCGATACGAACCGTGTCTCGCCGGTACTGGCTGTTTCCGGCAGATGTCTTCTGCGAAATCTGCCGATTCCTTTACTCTCTCTTTACCGCAGTTTCACAGGTGGGCGATGGAATGCCCGGTTCTTCCTTGCAATAATATGCCGGGGAGTTTACAATGGATAAGAATGTA
>CADBOY010000291.1 GCA_902796405.1 uncultured Lachnospiraceae bacterium
CTCTGACCGCTTCGGCGGCCGGAGGATGTATTCGTTATATCCAGACATTCGGCATGAAGCATCGAGCCGGAGGGAAGCAGGTCCATTCTATTGCTCCCGACAGGCAGACTGCACGAGGACAGCGGCGGGAGGCAGAGTGGCTGCATGTGGTCGATGGCGGGAGACAGAGCGGCTCACAGGGGGAAGATATATGAGTAAACACTATACGAGAATGGGGCTGCTGAGACGTTTCCTGAAGGGGTGCGGGCTGATATTCGCCATGGCAATCTTTTCCTCCGTGGCCGTGTCAGCGCTGGAGATGGTTCCGCAGCAGATTATCCGGGTTGTTGTGGACTACTGCCTGGGAGGAGACCCGAGCCAGCTGCCGGCACTGGTTCTGGCCTGGCTCGAATCCTCCGGAGGGCGGGAATATGTACTTTCTCACCTTTGGGCAGCGGCGGTCCTTCTGATTGCGGTTGCCGGCGCGGCGGCTATATTCCGGTATCTGTATACTTATCTGACTACCCGTGGTACGGAAAAAATGGTGAAAAACGGAAGAAATCTTCTGTTTGAACATATAGAGAGCCTTCCCTACGACTGGCATATGCAGAATTCCACCGGCGACATCATTCAGCGCTGTACCTCCGATGTGAATACGCTGCGTGATTTTGTGTCGGAACAGCTGATTCAGGTGATTCGAATCGCCGTGCTGATTCTGTTTACTGTGATCTGCATGGCTCTGCTGAATCTCCGGCTGTCTCTGATCGCCATACTGTCAGTACCGCTTCTTCTTTTCTTCTCGTATATTTTCTATCATAAGATCGGTCATCTCTTTCTGCAGTGCGATGAGAATGAAGGCGTGCTCTCCACGATTACACAGGAGAATCTGACTGGCGTTCGCGTCGTACGGGCATTTGGCCGGGAATCGTTTGAGAGAGAGCGGTTTCGCAGGCAGAACAACATCTATACGGACGCATGGATGCGCCTGTGCCGGCTTCTTGCGGTTTACTGGGGGTCCAGTGACCTGCTGGTCGGAATACAGATCATGCTGGTTGTGACCGTGGGTTCCGTATTTGCGGTCCGCGGCTGGATCTCGGTCGGGAGCCTGATCGCCTTTGTCTCGTATGACAACATGCTCCTGTGGCCGGTCCGGCGTCTCGGCAGGATGCTCTCGGAGATGAGCAAGGCGGGAGTATCGCTGGATCGTCTCTGCTATATCATGAATTCCGAGCCGGAGCATTCGGACGGAACACTTGAGCCGCCGATGAACGGGGACATTCATTTTGATCATGTATCATTCGGCTATGAGAAGGAGGAGGAAATCCTGCATGATGTCACGCTCACGGTAGGTGCTGGTCAAACTGTCGGCATACTGGGAACGACCGGGAGCGGCAAATCTACGCTGATGCATCTCCTGAGCCGGCTATATGTGCCCGACAGCGGCAGCATCACGATCGGAGGCATCCCTCTGGAGCAGATCCGGCTCCCCTGGCTGCGCTCCCATATCGGGATGGTTCTGCAGGAACCGTATCTGTTCTCCCGAACATTGGGAGAAAATATCGGAATTGCGCGGGACGCGGATATGGACGAGATCCGCTATGCGGCGAAGATCGCGGACCTGGACGAGACGGTCAGCCATTTCTCGAGGGGATATGAGACGATAGTAGGCGAACGGGGAGTCACTCTGTCCGGCGGGCAGAAGCAGAGAACAGCGATTGCCCGAACGATTGTGGAACACGCTCCGATTATGGTTTTTGATGATTCTCTGTCGGCGGTTGATGCAGAGACAGATGCCAGAATTCGCGCTTCCCTGGCGAAGGCAGGAAAGGACGCAACGGTCATCCTGATCTCTCACCGGATTTCCACCCTGATGGCAGTGGACCGGATCTATGTGATGGACAAGGGCCGAATTGTCGAGGAAGGGACGCACGAAGAGCTCATCCGGAAGCCGGGTCTTTACCAGCACATTTATGAGATACAGAGTGCCGTGGGAGAAGAGGAGATGGAAGCACCGGACGGCACAGAAGAGGAGAAAGGAGGGGAAGACTGATGGCGGAGAAGCAGACGGCAGAAGCGCAGACTAGCAAAGCGAAAGGGAAGCAGACGGCAGAGACGCAGAAAAACAGCGCGCTGGGAAAACAGCCGGCAGAGGAGCAGAAGGCCAGCGCAACGGGAAGGAGAGAGAAGTCCGCGCCGAAAAAGAAGACAGAAGAAACCATTGATACAAGCGGAACCTATGTCCGCCTTCCCTGGTTTGGCCTGGGCCATCTTGTCCCCTATCTGAAACCGTACCGCGGCATTCTTCTGACCATGATTCTCCTGGCAGCGGCCGGCTCCATCACGGATATCGCGACGCCGCAGTTCTTCCGTGTCGCACTCAACCGCTTTGTACTGACAGGTACGCTGCGAGGCCTTCCTCTGTTCGTTCTGGCTTATTCCGCCGTGTTGGTGATCAACGTTCTGACAAACGCCGGATCGGCTTACAGTGCCTGCCGGATTGAGATGTATGTGGGAAGAGACATGAAGCAGAGCAGCTTCGATCACCTGCAGACTCTGTCATTCTCCTATTACAATCAGAACTCTGTCGGATACATCCACGCGCGGGTGATGAGCGATACCGACAAGATCGGAAGCTGGGTCGCGTGGGGGATTGCCGAGGGCGTCAGCAATATCAGCTATCTGGTGGGAATCATCGTGGTCATGTTCATCATGAATGCCAGGCTGGCGGCGATCATTATCCTGATTGTGCCGGTCATGACCGCAGCAGCCGTTTGTTTTCAGAAGAAAATGGTGGCTCTGGGGAGGCAGGTGCGTGAACTGAATTCCCGCATCACCGGTAATTTCAATGAGGGAATCACCGGGGCGCAGACGATCAAGACGCTGGTAATTGAGGACAAGATGCGGGAGAACTTTGAGAGTGATACGGAGCGAATGCGCCGGACCTCGGTTCACCTGGCCCATTTTCGTGCGCTGTTCCTGGCGCTGATTTCCTTTACTTCTTCCTGCGCACTCGGCGTGGTGCTCTGGAGAGGCGGCCTGATCACAGCAGCAGGGGTGATGAAGCTCGGTACACTCTCTGTGTTTATGTCTTATGCGCTGGAAATGACGGAACCGATTCAGTGGATCATCCGGGCGCTGTCTCAGCTGGTGGATCTTCAGGTCAACATCGAGCGATTCACCAGACTGATGCAGACCGATGCGGAAGTGGCGGATCGGCCGGATGTTGTGGCAAAGTATGGCGACGCATTTCATCCGAAGAGAGAGAACTGGGAACCGCTGTACGGAGATGTTGAATTCCGCGATGTCAGCTTCCATTATCCGGATGGCAGGGAGATGCTCTTTGAGCATTTTAATCTGAAGGTGCCGCAGGGCACGAATGTCGCTATTGTCGGTGAGACCGGAGCCGGAAAATCCACACTGGTCAACCTGCTCTGCCGTTTCTTCGAGCCGACATCCGGTCAGATTCTGATTGACGGCAGAGACGCCAGAGACCGGAGTCAGCTCTGGCTCCACAGCAATATCGGCTATGTGATACAGACGCCGCACCTGTTTTCCGGGACGATTGCCGATAATCTCCGATATGCGAAACCAGATGCTACGCGGGAAGAGATGCAGGCAGCCATGAAAGCTGTTTCCGCGGAGAGTATTCCGGAGCGAATGGGCAATGGATATGACAGCCAGGTGGGAGAGGGAGGAGATCTTCTCTCCACAGGAGAAAAGCAGCTGATATCCTTTGCCAGAGCAGTTCTGGCGGATCCCAGGATCTTCGTCCTGGATGAAGCGACATCTTCGATCGACACAGTGACGGAGAAGAAGATTCAGGATGCCATCCGTTTTCTGCTTCACGGCAGGACTTCCTTTGTCATCGCCCACCGGCTTTCGACGATTCGCCAGGCAGATGTCATCCTGGTTGTTGACGCCGGAAGAATCATCGAGAGAGGCACGCATGATGAGCTGATGAGAAAGCGCGGCGCATACTACCGGCTTTATACGCGCCAGATGCTGGATGAATCAGCGGATCGCGCTTGATTCCCGGAAGAAACCGTTGTAACTGCGTGATTCCCGGAATGTACTGGAATGGCAGCAGATGCCCGCTGTCCGGCCGTAAATTGACAGGCTGTGTATGTTCGTGATAGAATCCGGGCAGAGTTGACCGGTTCCCCGGCGAGATGAAGTGCTCTTGTCCGGCTGCCCGGACGGACTCCCGCTATTGAGCTATGAAACAGACAGAGGAACATCATGTCAGTAGAACTGCTGAGAACCGGGCTCCTGATCGGGGAGAGTAATCTGGAGTGTCTGCACCGTGCGCGGGTTGCGGTATTCGGTGTCGGCGGCGTCGGCGGATACGCTGTCGAGGCGCTTGCCAGAGGAGGTGTCGGAGCCCTGGATTTGATTGACAGTGACAGGGTATGCGCCACCAATATCAACCGTCAGATCATCGCGCTGCACAGTACCATTGGAAAATTAAAGGTAGAAGCAGCCAGAGACCGATGTATGGATATCGCGCCGGATATGACGGTAAGGACATATCCTGTCTTTTATACGCCGGAGACGGCGGAGCAATTCGATTTTACGCAGTATGATTATGTGATTGATGCGATCGATACCGTGACCGGAAAGATCAGTCTGATTCTGCAGGCGCAGGAAGCCGGGACGCCAATCATCAGTGCGATGGGCGCCGGCAACAAACTCAATCCGGCGATGCTGGAGGTAGCAGATATCTATGATACCTCGATCTGTCCGCTGGCCAGAGTGATGCGGCACGAATTGCGGAAGCGCGGTGTGAAGAAACTGAAAGTTGTCTATTCCCGGGAAAAACCGCTTTCACCGCCGGAGTGTCCTGACTTTACCTGTCCTTACCTGGAGCGCTGCGGGAAAGAGGAGCACGCGGACTGTACGCGCAGACATCGGGTGCCGGGAAGCACATCATTTGTCCCTTCTGCAGCCGGCCTCATCATAGCCAGTGAAGTGATCAAAGATTTAATGGAGATGAAAAAAGATGAAGAAACAGGATCATGAGATTGATTCGATTGTGGCGGATATCCTTGCTGATTATGCGGAAAACCGGGATATTGATCTGGATCAGAGGGATGACTGCCTTTGCCAGCCGGATTCCGATGCCGTGATCGATATCGTGAATAAACTCCTTCGTATCCTCTATCCTGGGTATTACCGGGAAAAAGCGTACAGTGTCTATCACATCGACAACAGCCTTACCATTCTGATCGAGGATGTATATTATAATCTTCACCAGCAGATCATGATCGCATTGCGCTTTTCACCGGCTTATGAAGACTGCAGTGAAGAGACACTGGATGAGATCGCGGGGAGAATTACGACCCGGTTCCTGCATCAGATTCCGGAGGTCCGGGCTTATCTGGAGACGGATCTTGAGGCTTTCTTTGATGGAGATCCTGCGGCTGAGTCCAAGGATGAAATCATCCTTGCCTATCCTGGTCTGCTGGCTATCACAATTTACCGCCTGGCTCATGTGCTGTGGCTGGAAAAAGTGCCGCTGATTCCCCGCATCATGTCGGAATACGCGCACAGCAGCACGGGAATTGACATTCACCCCGGAGCGACGATCGGAAAGTATTTCTTCATCGATCACGGGACAGGCATTGTGATCGGAGAAACGACGATCATCGGAGAGCATGTAAAGATCTATCAGGGCGTCACACTCGGAGGTCTGTCCACCAGAGGAGGAAGGAAGCTACGCAATGTCCGCCGGCATCCCACGATTGGAGATTATGTCACGATCTACGCTGGCGCCTCGATCCTCGGCGGAGAGACGGTGATCGGGTCGCATTCCGTGATCGGCAGTAACGTGTTCATCACCAAGCCGGTACCTGCGGGAGCCCGCATCAGTATCCGCATGCAGGAGCTCAATGTGGATTACAAGGAACGGATCCGCACGGATGAGCCGAGCGACCAGGGGAACACCAATGAGATCGAGGCCAGAGATCAGGCCAGGGAGAAAAAAACAAAGCACAGAATCACAAGCACAGAGATTGAACCGGATGAGAGCTGGTTCTACATCATCTGATATCATGCGGGAGCGCCGCCGTTGCGGCACTCCCGCTTTCTTTTTCACCGCGCTTTTTTTGCCGTGGGAGCCTTCTTCTTCACTGTGCTCTTTTGATTCGTGGAAGCTTTCTTTTTCACCGCGCTCTTTTTGTTCGTGGAAGTTTTCTTCTTTACCGTGTTCTTTTTGTCCGTGGACGCTTTCTTCTTCACCGAGCTTTTTTTATTACCGGCCCCCTTTTCCTTCACCGTTTTCTTCTCTGTGGCCCTTTTCTTGTTGGAGTCAGCTTTCGTGCGGTCCGTCTGTTTGACGGTTTCTTTCGATGTGACGGTGATCCGGCAGCACTCTTTGGCTCCATCCTCGGAACAGTAGATGACCGCGTGTCCCTTGCTGAGAGCTTTGACCATTCCGGAGTCATTCACGACTGCAACGTTGGTATTGCTGCTTTTCCAGGTGGGACGGATCCCGGAGGAGACAACGGCGGAAAGCTGGCGTGTCTGTCCTTCGATGAGAGTAAGATCTTCCGGCGTGAGAGTGATGACCGGGGACTTCACCGTGACCTCACAGCTTCGTGACACTCCATCCAGAGATGCCGTGATGACACAGGTCCCGTGCTTGATCGCTTTGACCATCCCATATTCGTCGACCGTGGCGACGGAAGACCGGGAACTTTTCCAGGCGGGGCGGATCCCGGATGAAGAGTGTGCGTACAGCTGGAACATTTCCTTCCGGTGCAGAGTGAGGGTTCTGTGGTTGATCTTCATATCGGGCTTTTTCACCACGATGACGCAGCTGGCTGTCGTTCCGTCCGCTGAAGCGGAGATTGTGGCCTGCCCCGTTTTCCGTGCCGTGACGGTCCCGTCACTGCTGACAGCGGCGACAGATTTTTTCGATGATTTCCATGCTACGGGGGAGCCGTTTGTTGTCTTCGCTGAGAGCCGGAAACTTTGTCCGCGCTCCAGCGTCATCCGTTTCTGACTCAGCGTAATTCCGGTCTTTTGTACAGTAACCGTACAGGATGCTTCTGCGCCGCTTACCTTGGCGGTGATTCGGCAGGTACCTGCTTTCCTGGCTGTGACAAGACCATACGTATTCACAGAGGCGATGCGGGAACTGCTGCTCCGGAAAGTGGGCAGGATCAGTCCGGTGCTCAGCGCGCACAGATAGAATTCTTCACCGATTTTCATCGATCTCTGATATTCCGACAGGACGATTAGCTTGGGAAAGTTGATGGAAGATGAGGCAGCGCAAACACCCATGCGCACCGGATTTCCTTCAGAGGTATACGTAAATGAGCGGCTCGGAGCAGCTGCCAGGGCAGCACAGGTATCTGAGTGGGCTGAATTCCTCATAGCGGTATACATGAGTGAGCGGCTCGGTGCCGCTGCCAGCGCAGGCAGGACACTTCCCAGAAGGCAGAAAGAAGCCAGAATGAGGGAAAACTGCATTCGGAATTTCTTCAGTGCGCAGCTGCGTGCATCATTGCCATGCAGAAAACCTTCTTTGGCCACGTGGCTGCGTGTGTCATTGCCATGCAGAAAGTGATCTTTATCCGCGCAGCTGCACGCATCTGCGTGCAGCATAAAGTCCTTCTCCGGAGCGCGGCAAGCGGAGCCACCCGTCCGGTATGGTCTAGAGGCGGCGGAAAGAAAAGCCGGCTCCGGTGCCCGTCTGTCTCGGAATTGCGACCTCACTCGCATCATCAGTGAATACTTCATACGCATCTTTCCTCCCTGCTGTGTTGAGACGGAACCGGCCGGTTCATCCTTGTTTTGCCCGATCAGGCAGAGAGATATGCTGGAACCAGCTCGTCGGCATGGCCGCGGCGGTTAGTCCAAGTATAGAGGCGAAGGAGAGGAATGTACACGAACGAAAAGTCACAAGATTCTGATACAAAAAAAGCAGCGGCGAACAGCCGCTGCGTAAATTACGATGATCCATGTATCTCTTCGATAATCGATGTACCTCTTCGATAACCAATGTATTGTTTTGATAATCAATGTACCTTTTTGACAGTCAATGTACATTTGGGATAATCGGTGTACATTTTTGATAATTGGTGTACTTCTTGATGATCAATGTGCCTCTTTGGTAATCAGCTTTCTTCCTGCTGCGCGGGTTACATCTTATCCGGGGCGGAGAAGCCTAGCAGGTTGATGCAGGTGTTCAGGATGCGGTTCGTGAGGACCAGCAGAGCGATCCATCCCTGCTGCCGCGCCTGATCTTCCTCGGCGAGGATCCGGTGGTCATGATAGAAGCTGTTGAAGGAATCAGACACCTCGTAGATGTACTGGCAGAGCCGGTGCGGGGCAATCCCTACACAGGCGTCGGTGATCGCTTCTCCGGCGCGCGCCAGAAGAAGCTGCAGATTCTTCTCCGCCTCATCCGCGGCAGGCGTCAGTTCAGAGGGGAGTTCCGACGCTCCGGTCTGCTCCAGATATTTGCGCAGGATCGAGTTGATGCGGACGATAGTGTACTGAATGTACGGCCCGGTGCTGCCCTCGAAGGACGTGAAACGGTCGACGTCGAACACATAGTTCTTCGAAGCCTGGTTGCTGAGGTCTCCGTATTTGATCGCCGCGAGGCCGATGATCTCGGAGATCCGGCGGGCCTCCTCCTCGGACATCGTGCGGTTTTCCATGATCCGGTCATAGACAGCGGAATCGATGTCCTGAATCAGACTTTCCAGGCGCATCACGCCGCCCTCACGCGTCTTGAAGGGCTTCCCGTCCTTGCCATTCATCGTTCCGAAACCGAGGAAGGTGAGCCTGGTCTCCGGACGGATGATTCCCGCTTTGCGCGCTGTGCGGAACACCTGGGTGAA
>CADBOY010000292.1 GCA_902796405.1 uncultured Lachnospiraceae bacterium
CGGTGATCGATGCGGACGCGCTCAATCTGCTCGCTGCGTCTGCCAAGACGAGAGAGTATCTCCATGACCGCTGCATTCTGACGCCTCACCTGGGGGAGATGAGCCGCCTGACTGGCCGGCCGGTGCTGCAGATTCAGTCGGATCCCGTGACCAGTGCAGTGGATTTCGCACAGGCGGAAGAAGTAACGCTGGTGCAGAAGGATGCAAGAACCATTGTGGTTCCGCCGGACGGCCGGTTCTGCTTCGTGAATACCTGCGGGAATTCCGGAATGTCGACCGGCGGGAGCGGTGATGTTCTGGCCGGCGTGATCGGCGGACTGCTCGCACAGGGAATGACTACGGACCAGGCAGCTGTGTACGGCGTCCTGATGCACGCTTGCGCTGGAGACCGGGCAGCAGCTAAGCTGGGAGCAAGAGCTGTGCTTGCCGGTGATATCCTCCGGCAGCTCAGATAACAGAAGGTCGCTGCGGCGACAGAAAGGATCGGCAGGAAGACCGATGAATGACATAAACAGAACGTCGGCTCATATCAGCCTGGATCATATCGGAGAAAATTTTGACCGGATTGCCGAACGGCTCCCCGAAGGAATCAAAAAATGTGCGGTTGTCAAGACCAATGGCTATGGCCACGGAGCGGTGCAGGTCGCGTCGTATCTGGAGAGCCGGGCGGATTTCTTCGCGGTGGCCTGCCTGAAAGAAGCAGAGCAGCTGCAGAATGCAGGCATCCGGAAGCCGATTCTGATTCTCGGATACTGCTGGCCGGAGGATTACGAGGAGATCATCCTTCGTCAGATCCGGATCCCGATCTTCAAGGAAGAGGATGCGATCTGCCTCTCGGAAACGGCGCAGCGCCTGGGCCGGACCGCCCGCGTGCACATCATTGTTGACACGGGGATGAGCCGGATCGGATTCCTCCCGGCGCAGGACAGCGTGGAGACGGTCCGCCGGATTCAGAAGCTTCCCGGTCTGGACGTCGAGGGAATATTTACCCATTTTGCCAGGGCAGATGAGAAGGACAAAACTTACACGAGAGAGCAGTTCCACCGGTTCATGACATTCATTGATGACATTGAGCGTGGCGGAAGGCCGATTCCGATTCACCATTGCGCGAATTCTGCGGCATCGATGGAACTTCCGGGCACCTGGCTCAATATGGTTCGCATCGGGATCTCTTTGTACGGAATCTATCCTTCCGGCGACGTGGATCACGAAACGATCGAGCTGAAGCCGGCGATGACCTGGAAGAGCACCATTGTGCTGATCAAGGATCTGCCGGCAGGAAGTGGGATCGGATACAATCACATCCGGATACTGGATTCCGCGCGCCGGGTCGCAACGATACCAGTGGGCTACGGCGATGGCTATCCTCGGACCCTGTCCGACCGGGGATGCGTGCTGATCCGCGGCAGACGCGCGAAGATTCTTGGCAGAATCTGCATGGATCAGATGATGGTAGATGTTTCGGATATCCCGGATGCAGCGGAAGGCGACTCTGTCACACTGGTAGGCTGTGACGGCGATGAACGGCTTCCTGTGGAGGAGCTCTCCGAGCTGTCCGGGCGGTTCCCGTATGAATTTGTCTGCAACATCTCAAACCGCGTGCCTCGCGTCTATGAGGAGGGAGAGCGGTCCCTTACGGTCACGTTCTGACCGATACGCATCTGTCGCTTCGCCCGTATTGCCAGCTTGAAACAGCTCGGATTTCGTGGTATATTTTTACAGACTGTTCTGTCATCCGTACCGGTACCGTTGTGCGCTCTGCGCCTGACGCCAGAAGATAGGGAAGAACATCATTTCAAAGAGAAAGCAGGGAGACAATATGTCAGGACATTCGAAATTTTCGAATATCAAGAGAAAGAAAGAAAAGAACGATGCTGCCAAGGGCAAGGTATTCACGAGAATCGGACGTGAGATCGCGGTAGCGGTCAAGGAGGGCGGCCCTGATCCCGCCAACAACAGCAAGCTCCGTGACTGCATCGCCAAGGCGAAGGCCAACAATATGCCGAATGATACGATCGACCGCAGCATCAAGAAGGCAGCCGGCGAGGGTGACGGTGTCACTTATGTGCAGGCAACCTACGAGGGCTATGGCCCGAGCGGCACGGCCATCATCGTTGAGACACTGACGGATAACAAGAACCGAACGGCATCCAACGTGCGCAATGCGTTCTCCAAGGGCGGATGCAGCATCGGCGCGCAGGGATGCGTTTCCTTCATGTTTGACAAGAAGGGCCAGATCATCATCGATAAAGAAGAATTCGACATGGATTTTGATGACTTCATGATGCTGGCGCTGGATGCCGGAGCAGAAGACATCAAGGATGACGGCGACAGCTATGAAGTGCTCACAGATCCGGATGATTTCAGCAAGGTCCGCGAGGAACTCGAGAAGCAGAACATCCCGATGGCTGAGGCAGATGTCACCATGATTCCCCAGACCTATGTGAAGCTGACCGATGAGCATGATATCAAGCAGCTGCAGCGGATTCTGGACTTTCTGGAAGAGGATGATGACGTACAGAATGTCTATCACAACTGGGACGAGGAGGGCGGCGCGGAGTAATCCTCCGTGGTCGTTTCATCACGATTGCAAGGAGCCTGACCGGGCTCCTTTTTTCAAACGGAGGACAGTATGGGCACACCGGATCAGGTGAACGCTGACGCAATGCAGCTTATGACGAACCTGGATCAGCATCTGAGAGCTCTCGGCTGGCCGGAACGCAGAAGAGAACAGCTTCTTGTCCGACTTCTCCTGTGCTTCTTCTCGGAGCAGACGGATGTCTTCGGCCGTGTCTCATTCTTTGGCTTTCTGGAAGATGCTCCGGAGTGGACTCCGGTATACCGGCTGAAACTTTTCTTCGCAGCTCTCGGCGGAGAATTTCCGGCGCCGGCTGATCCAAAAGCTCCGGAGTCAGAGGCACTGGATGCGCTGCGCAGCCTTCCGGTAATCAGCCGCGCGCTGTTTGGGCATTCTCTGGAGCTGCCCGACCCGGGAGAGGAGTTCATCCATGAGATCCAGGCTTGCCGGAAATTTCCGTGGAAGGAGCTGTCGCCGGACATCTTCGGTGCGATGTTTCAGGAGATCATGGATCAGGACGACCGCCGGGAGCAGGGGGCATACTATACCTCGGAGGAGAATATCGACTGTCTGATCGATCCGCTTTTCATGGATGATCTCTGGGCAGAGCGGGAGGCCTGCCGCGGACACCGGCACCGTCTCGAGGAGTTTCACAGCCGACTGGCCGCTTTGACTTTCCTGGATCCGGCGTGTGGCTGCGGCAATTTCCTGATCCGGATCTACACGCAGCTGAGGCGGCTGGAATTCGATGTGCTGAAGGAGCTTCATCCGGACCATCAGAGGGTTCTTGACATCTCCATGTACTGCCGCGTGTCCACCTCTCACTTTTTCGGTATTGAGATCGAACCGTTTCAGGCGCAGATTGCCAGGGCTTGTCTGTGGCTTGCTGAACGGCAGCTGGATCTCACAGCTTCAGAGCTTTTCGGCACCGGCAGGGTGAAGCCGGCGGTCATTTCCGCAGCGGGCATCCGTCAGGGCAATGCGCTGACGATGGACTGGGCGGAACTGATTCCCGCAGATCGTCTGACCTGTATCGCCGGTAACCCGCCATTTGCCGGGGCAAGGCTGATGAACCGGAGCCAGAAGCAGGACATGCGGGAGGTATTCGGCAATACCGCTGGCTGCGGCAACATGGACTATGTCACGGCATGGTACCGAAAAGCAGCGGAATACATGAGAGGAACCGCTGTCCGCGCTGCGTTTGTGTCTACCAGCAGCGTTGCGCAGGGAGAACAGGCAGCCCGTCTCTGGAACGTGATCGGAGATCGGTTCGGCATGAAGATCGATTTCGCGCGACGTTCCTTTATCTGGGATAACGGAACGGGAGATCAGGCGCACGTTCACTGCGTGATCATTGGATTTTCCTGTGAGAAACAGATGCCTTCGCTCGTAAAGCGATACTATGGCCGCAGAATTTATGAAGGAGACCGCGTGAGAAGCGTGCCGCAGATCAATGCGTATCTGGCGGCTGCTCCGGATGTTCGGGTGCTTCCGCGCCTTACGCCGGTTTCCGATGTCCCCAGAATGTGGTTCGGCAGCATGGCCAATGACGGCGGTCACCTGATTCTCTCCGATACGGAGCGGGAGAATCTCCTCGCGCGGAGTCCGGAGGCCGAGCGGTTTATCCGGCCATTCCTTGGATCTCAGGAATTCATTCATGGGACGAAGCGATGGTGCCTGTGGCTGGCTGATGCAGACCCTGAGGAATATATGAGAATCCCGGAGGTGGCGACGCGGATTCATCTGGTTCAGGAACACCGGGAGCGCAGTCTGAGGAGCAGTACCAGGCGGCTGGCAGCGGAGCCGACCAGATTCGGAGAGATCCGGCAGCCGGAAGAGGGAAGCATGATCGTGGTTCCGCGGGTTTCCTCTGTCCGGAGACGCTGGATCCCCATTGGATTTCTGCCCGCCGAATGGATTGCGAGTGATGCTCTGTGCATTGTTCCGGATGCGGATGAGGCGCTGTTCGGCATCCTGATATCCGGCCTCCATATGGTGTGGGTGCGCACGGTTGCCGGACGCCTCAAGAGCGATTACCGGTATTCTGCCTCCGTGGTATACAATAATTTCCCATTCCCTGAGCTGAGCGAAACGAAGAGGCAGAGGGTGGCGGATGCCGGAAAGCACGTCCTGGAGATCCGGTCCCATTTTCCGGGCCAGTCTCTCGCCGAGCTCTACGATCCGGATACTATGCCGGCAGAGCTAGCCGATGCGCATCAGGATCTTGACCGGACGGTACTGGAGGCGGCCGGGCTTGGCGGATCAGAAGAGGAGGATCAGCTCCGGGTTCTTCTGTTCCGCCTGCAGGAAATTCTGGAAGCCGGTAAGGACGCGCCGGGAGGCGGAGGAGAGCTGGCATGAAGATGAGACTGGATCGCTTTCTCTCTGAGATGGGAATAGGAACAAGAAGCCAGCTGAAGCGGATGTGCCGCGCCGGACGCGTTACCGTGAATGGTATGGTTCAGACCAGTCCGGAATTTCACGTCGATCCGGAGACGGACCGGATCACGGTGGACGGCAGGACGGCAGTTTATGACCGATATCAGTATTACATGATGAACAAGCCCGCTGGCGTGGTTACGGCGACTCGTGATCCGAAGCAGAAAACTGTCATGGATCTGATGAAGCAGGTGCACCGGAAGGATCTGTTTCCGGTGGGACGGCTGGATATCGATACAGAAGGACTGCTCCTTCTGACCAATGACGGCGCACTTGCCAACCGGCTTCTGTCACCGAAACACCATGCGGAAAAGGTCTACCGGGCGATCGTCCGCGGCCGCATGACGGTAGAAATGGCCGAGAAGTTCGCAGAGGGAGTGGATATCGGAGACGAGACACTGACCCGTCCGGCGAAGCTGGACATCGTTCGGATGTTCCCGGATCGGAATGATGCCGGAGAAGAAGGATGGCGCTCCGAAATTCTGCTCACGATCACAGAGGGGCGTTACCATCAGGTCAAACGGATGTTTCTGGCCGTGGGGAGTGAGGTCCTGTTTCTCCGCCGGGAGCGAATGGGAGGTCTGTCTCTCGACCGCCGGCTTGCGCCAGGAGAAGTCCGGAGACTTACCGAAGAAGAGATCCGGACACTCATTCCTTAACGCAACATGCAGGTGCTTATCAGACCATAAGAAACAGGCCGCCATACTGCGCGCAAAAATCGCGGTATGGCGGCCTGTTTCTTATTTGTTCTGCAATTTGATCGTGTTCATTCTGCAATCAGAGAGTGCAGATCCCGGTAGAATTCCGGATAGGAGATCTTCACGCACTCCGGGTCGGAGATGTTTGTCTCGCCGTCCGCCATCAGGGAAGCAACCGCGAAACTCATCGCCGCCCGGTGATCTGACGCGCTGTCTACAGAGGCTCCGTGCAGAGGACGGCCGCCGCGGATGATCATCCCATCCTCTGTCTCCTCGCAGTCTGCGCCCATCCTTCGCAGTCCCTCCGTCATAATCCGGATCCGGTTGGATTCCTTTACCTTTAGTTCCTGAGCATCGCGGATTACCGTCGTTCCTTCCGCAAAGCAGGCCATCACGGCGATCACCGGCAGTTCGTCGATCAGAGCCGGGACGATGTCGCCGCCGATCGTAATACCGTGCAGACTGGAAGCCTGCACCAGGAGATCCGCGCGCGGTTCCGCTTCCCGCCGGACATTCTCCAGGTTCAGTCTGCCGCCCATCTCGCGGCAGACACGAATCATTCCGTCCCGGGTGGGGTTGATTCCGATATTGCGCAGCCGGATCTCCGAGCCGGGGACAATGAGAGCTGCTGCGATGAAGAATGCGGCAGAGGAGATGTCGCCGGGGACGGCGATCTTCTGCGCCGTGAGTTCCTCAGCAGGATAGATGGTTGCCGTCGTTCCTTCGGACCTGATATCAGCGCCGAAAGAGCGGAGAAGGATCTCTGTGTGATTGCGGGAAAGATGGGGCTCGGTCACCGAGGTCGGTCCATCTGCAGTAAGTCCCGCCAGAAGAATGGATGACTTGACCTGGGCAGAGGCGACCGGAGAATCATAATGAATACCGTGCAGCGGGCGTCCGCAGATTCGCAGGGGCAGGCAGTCATTGCCATCTTCCGAGGCGATGTCGGCGCCCATCCGGCCAAGCGGAATCAGGATGCGGCGCATCGGCCGCCGGCAGAGAGAGGCGTCCCCTGTCAGGCGGCTGTTGAAGTTCTGACCGGCGAGAATGCCGGAGATCAGCCTTGTGGTTGTCCCGGAGTTTCCGCAGTCCAGTATGTCGGAAGGAGCCGTCAGCCCGTGCAGTCCCTTCCCGTGAACCAGCACCCGGTCCGGAAGGATCTCGGTGCAGATGCCCATCTTCTCAAAGCAGCGGATCGTGGAAAGGCAGTCCGCGCCGCGCAGAAATCCGGTGATTTCCGTTGTTCCGTCGGCCAGAGCGCCGAACATGACGCTGCGGTGGGAGATGGATTTATCGCCCGGTACCGTCAGTTCCCCGCGCAGTCCGTATCTGCTGATTGTTTCTTTCATCTGTATATCCTCATTTCCCATCCAATCATTACGGTCCATTCAGGCTGCCCCCTCAGGACAGTCAAGAAAAGTATAAGGAGATTCCGCTGGAAATGCAACGGAAACCGGCATTTCTATCCTTTGTCGCCATAACACCATGAAAAAAGCAGGCTCACCATGAAATTTGTAGCTTTATTTGTTGAATTCACGAGATATTTTTTGTAAAATGGACATGGATTTTCCATCGTATGCGGGTGGAAATGATGAAAATTGGCCTTTGGTGAAGAGGTTTGCTCGCTGGAGACCTGCAAGGAGGAGCAGCATCATGAACATCTATGAGACAAAAGACATCCGCAACGTCGCTATTCTCGGTCACGGTGGCAGTGGCAAGACGACGATTGTGGAGGCCATGGCATACATCGCCGGCATCACGAACCGGATGGGGAAGGTCGCCGATGGCAACACCATCAGTGATTTTGACAAGGAAGAAATCAAACGCAAGTTCTCGATCGGCACTTCCGTTATTCCGATTGAATATGAAGGGTGCAAGATCAATTTCCTGGATACACCGGGATATTTTGATTTTGTCGGTGAAGCAGAGGAAGCTCTTTCCGCAGCCGGCGGTGCGGTCATCGTCGTGAATGCGAAGGCGGGTGTACAGGTCGGCACGCAGAAGGCGTGGGAGCTGTGCAACAAATACAATCTGCCCCGTCTGTTCTTCGTGACGGGCATGGATGATGACAATGCGTCCTATAAGAATGTGGTCAATACCCTTCAGGTGATGTATGGCAGCAAGATCGCTCCCTATCACCTCCCGATCCGTGAGAATGGCAAATTTGTCGGCTTCGTCAACGTCGTCAAGATGAAGGGACGCCGCTTCACCGAGAAGAGTGAATACACCGAGTGCGAGATCCCGGACTACTCGAAGGAGAACCTGGAGAATGTCCGCGAGAAGCTGATGGAAGCCGTCGCCGAGACGAGTGAGGAGTATATGGACCGGTATTTCGCCGGAGAGGAATTCACCTACGATGAGATCCGCAATGCCCTTCGCACGAATGTCCGCTCCTGCGACATGGTTCCGGTTCTGATCGGTACCGGCATCAATGGCAATGGCGCGAAGATGCTCATGGAGATCATCGAGAGATACTTCCCTTCGCCTGCCGAGCGCTTCCTCTCTGGAACGAACCAGAAGACGATGGAGCCGTTCACGGCGGATTATGACTGCCAGAAGCCGGAGGTCACTCTCAAGGTCTTCAAGACCCTTGTGGATCCTTTCATCGGCAAATACTCCATCTTCAAGGTCTGCTCCGGTATCCTGAAACCGGATAAGGTCCTTGTCAATGTCAACAAGGATACCGAAGAGAAGCTCGGCAAGCTGTATGTCCTTCGCGGCAAAGAGGCAATCGAAGTTCCTGAGCTGCATGCCGGTGACATCGGCGCGGTTCAGAAGCTTACTGTGACGCAGACCGGAGACAGTCTCTGCGACAAGAGCATGCCGATCCTCTATCCGATGCCGGAGCTCTCCGTTCCGTATACCTGCATGGCCTATACATCGAAGAACAAGGGAGAAGAGGACAAGGTCAATCAGGCACTGAACCGCATCATGGATGAAGACCTGACTCTCCGCACGGTCAACGACAAGGAGAATCACCAGATGCTCATCTACGGTATCGGTGACCAGCATCTGGAGATCGTGGCGAGCAAGGTGCTCGACCGCTATAAAGTGGAGATGGTTCTGAGCAAACCGAGGGTGGCATTCCGCGAGACGATCCGCGGAAAGGTCAAGGAACAGGGGAAACACAAGAAGCAGTCCGGCGGACATGGTCAGTACGGCGATGTTACGATTGAATTCGAACCGAGCGGCGATCTGAACAAGCCGTATGTTTTCGAAGAGAAGATCGTCGGAGGCGTTGTGCCGAAGAATTACTTCCCGGCAGTGGAAAAGGGAATTCAGGAGATGGTGGCGGCTGGCCCGCTCGCCGGTTATCCGGTGGTCGGCATCAAGGCGACGCTTGTCTTCGGATCCTATCATCCGGTGGATTCTTCCGAGATGGCCTTCAAGCTGGCGACTCACCTGGCCTTTAAGGCAGCCTTCGCGGATCCTGCATCGAAGCCCTGCCTGCTGGAACCGATTGCCACACTGACTGTGAAGGTGCCGGATCGTTTCACCGGTGATGTCATGGGGGATCTCAATAAGAAGCGCGGCCGCGTGCTGGGCATGAATCCGGATCACTCCGGCAATCAGATCATCGAGGCGGATATTCCGATGACCGAACTCTATGGCTACAATACGGTGCTCCGCTCTATGACGGGCGGCATTGGCACATATGCCTATGAATTCAGCCGTTATGAACAGGCACCGGCCGATGTGCAGCAGCGTGAGATCGAGGCCAGAGCGAAAGAACGGGAAGAAGAAGCAAAGTAACCCGCGCAACGTCGAATCAATCCAGCGCTGGAATGGAACTGAACTAATGCTGAACCAGTTCAACCCAGCGTTGGAACGGTACTGAACCACTGCTGAATCAATCCGATCCAGCGCTGGGACGGTTCTTGACTTTTCCCTTCACCCTGTATAGAATATAGAGGATTGCTGTGACAGGGAATAGTAAGCGGAAAGTGCGACGCCAAGAGAGCTGCCGGATGGTGCGAGGCAGACGGAGCCGCCGCTGAACTGGCCCCCGAGCACCGGACCAGAACAAGTATCCAGATTCAGTAAGGCTCGGCGGACCGTCTCCGTTACCAGACATATGAGTGCACGGAAAACCGTGAAGTAGAGTGGTACCGCGAATGCCCCCGTTCGTCTCTATGGAGATGGACGGGGATTCTTTGTTGAAGGGAGAAATCAATGAGCGAGAAGTATAATCCTCAGGCCATTGAGAAAAAATGGCAGAAGGTCTGGGATGACGAGAAAGCATTCCATGCGGAGAACGATTATACCAAACCGAAGATGTACAATCTGGTCGAATTCCCCTATCCTTCCGGCCAGGGACTTCATGTCGGACATCCGCGCCCTTATACCGCGATGGACATTGTTTCAAGAAAGCGGAGAATGCAGGGCTACAATGTCCTCTTCCCGATGGGGTGGGATGCTTTCGGTCTTCCCACCGAAAATTACGCCATCAAGAATCACATTCATCCGAAGATTGTCACGCACAACAATGTCAGACATTTCAAGCAGCAGCTGAAATCCATCGGATATTCCTTCGACTGGGACCGTGAGATCAATACGTCGGATCCGGAGTACTATCACTGGACACAGTGGATTTTCCTGAAGCTCTTCAAGGCCGGACTGGCTTATAAGACAGAGATGCCGATCAACTGGTGCACCGGCTGCAAGGTTGGACTGGCGAATGAGGAAGTGGTCGGAGGAAAGTGCGAACGCTGCGGATCCCCGGTCATCCGGAAGATGCAGAGTCAGTGGATGCTGAAGATCACCGCTTATGCGGATAAACTGATTGACGGTCTCGATGACGTAGATTATATTGAGCGTGTCAAGACGCAGCAGAAGAACTGGATCGGCCGTTCTCACGGCGCGGAAGTGGATTTTCAGATCAAGGATCATGACGAAAGGCTCACGGTCTACACGACTCGTCCGGATACGCTGTTCGGCGTTACCTACATGGTTCTCTCACCGGAGCACCCTTACATCGAGCAGTTTAAGGACGAGATCAAAAATTACGACGAGATCGCGGCGTATCGCGAGGAGGCCGCCCATAAATCGGACTTTGAGCGCACGGAGCTGGCGAAGGAGAAGACCGGCGTCTGCATTGACGGCCTTACCGCGATTGATCCGGTGAACGGAGCGGAGATTCCGATCTGGGTTTCCGACTATGTCCTGATGTCCTATGGCACAGGTGCCATTATGGCGGTTCCGGCACATGATGAAAGAGACTGGGAATTCGCGAAGAAGTTCGGCCTTCCGATTATCGAGGTCATCAAGGGAGGAAATGTCCAGGAGGCAGCATTTACCGACGTTGCGACTGGTACACTGGTGAACTCCGGCTTCCTGACTGGCAAATCCGTAGAAGAGGCAAAAAAGGAGATCATCCACTATCTGGAGGAGAAGCATCTGGGCCGTCCGAAGACGAATTACAAGCTTCGTGACTGGGTGTTTTCCCGTCAGAGATACTGGGGCGAGCCGATCCCGATCGTCAAATGCCCGAAGTGCGGCTATGTGCCGGTCCCTGAGGATCAGCTTCCTCTGGAACTGCCGGAGGTGGAGAGCTACATGCCGACGGACACCGGTGAGTCACCTCTTGCGGCGATGACGGACTGGGTCAACACGACCTGCCCGTGCTGCGGCGGCCCGGCGAAGCGTGAGACCGATACGATGCCGCAGTGGGCTGGTTCTTCCTGGTACTACATCCGCTATACGGATCCGCATTATGACAAGGGAATCGCCAGCCCGGAGGCCATGAAGTACTGGCTCCCTGTGGACTGGTACAATGGCGGAATGGAGCATACCACGCTTCATCTTCTGTACTCCCGCTTCTGGCACCGGTTCCTGTATGATCAGGGTTACGTTCCCTGCCCGGAGCCGTATCAGAAGAGAACGTCGCATGGCATGATTCTCGGCGCAAATGGCGAGAAGATGAGTAAGTCCCGCGGAAATGTGGTCAATCCGGATGATATCGTCCGCGAGTACGGTGCGGATACGCTGCGAACGTATGAGATGTTCATCGGAGCCTTTGATATGGCCGCTCCGTGGAAGGAAGAGGGCGTCAAAGGATGCCGTCGCTTCCTGGACCGTGTCTGGAAGCTGCAGGATATCGTCGTTCCCGGCGACAGCTACAGTCCTGCCCTTGAGACACAGATCCATCAGACGATCCGCAAGGTCAGCAATGATTACGAGAACATGAAGTACAACACGGCGATCGCCGCGCTGATGAGCCTGCAGAATGAGTTCACGAAGGCAGGAAAGATCACCCGCGCAGACTATCGGGTCTTCCTGATTCTTCTGAATCCGGTCGCTCCTCATATCACCGAGGAACTGTGGTCGATCATGAATTACGGCGGACGTCTGTATCAGACGACCTGGCCGGAATATGATGAAGAGAAGACGAAGGAGAAGGAGGTTGAGATCGCGGTTCAGGTCAACGGGAAAGTCAGAGGCAAGATCACGGTCCCTGCCGATATCTCAAAGGACGACGCCATTGCTGCCGCAAAGGAAGCGGTCAGCAGCAGGCTGACCGGCACAATAGTAAAGGAAATCTACGTACCGGGAAGACTCGTCAATATCGTTCAGAAGAACGGCTGACCGGCCGGAGCAGGGTTCCGCGTTTCGGCAATGATCCATCCGCTGGCTCAGCGGGGGGGAAGGAGACAGAATATGGAAAAAATCTACCGAATGATGAATACTTCCGGCCTGATGAATGTGATCCTGGGATCCATCATGATCGTAGCCGGAGCAATCTGCGGCGGACTGGTGCTGTTTGCCGGAGTCCGGCTCCTGACCGGGAAGAATGAGATCCTTTTCTGATTATCACAGGCTTTTATTCCTGACTGCATCAGGCCACGGCTTTGCCGTGGCCTTTTAACAATCCAGACCACCCCAGGTCCGGCACAGACCGATGCCCTTATTGAAATTGTCATTTATTTATGGTATGATAAACCGCTGTATGGGCAGTATGGAAGAAAAAGATCCGCCAGTCAGAGCCGGAATCTGAACCGGCTGGCACGAGACGGTGAAGACTCCCCACTTGCCACACGATAAACGGGAAGAACGGCGATGCCGGCCGGTGAGGAGACCGTACCGCCTTCCGCTCCGAGAAAAGAGGCCAGCTATGAGTGAGGATTTATACCGCGAGCTACAGTCGCGGATTGAGCTGCGAATGACAGAACGGCAGATTCTGAAACAGTTCGGACTACAGAAGAAAGAGATGCTGAAGCTCCTGCACCGTCCCTCATTTCGCGCTGGTCTCCGCGCCCTGGTGCAGAAGAAAACGTACAACTGCGCCGAGATCCTGAAAATATGCCAGGAACCGATGGCTCAGTTTTCGCCGGCCCCGGATGCCGGCTGGCTGGAATTCCTGTTCGCAGACATCAAGCATGTGCTGTATCCTGAGAACTTCCCCGATGTCATGGAACCCTGCTATCTGATGGGCAAAGTGTTCTATCTGGAAGTGCTCCGGGTCTGCCTGACCGCAGAGCGCGATTTCGGCGGCTTCCGGATGACGCTTCATTTTGCTCTTGCCACTGAAGAGGAGCAGGAGAAGTCACCGACCAAAGAGGAGTACCGGAGATTCCTGTCATTCTGTGAGAATA
>CADBOY010000293.1 GCA_902796405.1 uncultured Lachnospiraceae bacterium
CGTCCTCGCTCAGATCGATGTCCGCCTGATCCTTGATTGCCTGCGCTACCAGATTCGCCGTCGCGTTCTGCTGCATCCACTCTTCCATCTTGGACTGATCGGCGTCACAATAATCCTTGAATGTCGGATTCTGCTCCAGGAACGTGCTCAGGTTATCGCTGATCTTCTGCTTCTGCTCGTCGGTCAGTGAGACGCCGTAATCCGCCGCATGATCATTCAGAACCAGGGTCTGATGAATCTCCTTCATGACATTGGTGTGCACCGTATCCGCCATAGTGCTCGTCCCGTCGCTTCCCGGCGCGCTCCACATATTCTTGTATCCAAAATACGCATAGATCTGCGAATACTGGCTTTCGTTGGTAAACTGGATATAGCGGAGCCAGAAGTTGGCCTCATCCAGGTAAATATCTGTGTTTCCGTAAGTAGCGACCACCGTCTCGGAATAATCCCCGATCTTGCTGCTCTGTCCGCAGCCTGCTGCCGTTCCTGCCGCTGTCACTGCCGCAAGAAGAACGGAAAGCGTTCTCACGTGTCTCATTGAGCTGCCTCCTGCCATGATATTCTCCAGGGTCAGACCGCGAACGGCCCGCCAGGCTGGCGTCTTCGGCCCGGCAGCTGCTGATCGGACACAGGACACTTCCTGTCCCGGATTCGCACTGCCGCAAAACTCAGTTTCCCCACCCGCCAATACGCCGGGCAGACCATTTTTGACGCCACTATCTGTACATTATAAGCGAAATTCCACATAGTGTAAACCGCGAGTTCCAATAGCAAGATGGATCGGGTTCACCTGGGGATTGAGCCAAAATATCGATATTCTGTCGTAATTTTCATCGATCCTGCCGTCTGATCCCACCTGCAGGACCACTCCTTCAGCGGCAGTTCCCCCATATCATGCTGATTCCGGTCTGAAATTGGGGATTACATCAGTGCACCGGTGCAGATAATTTCCCCCTCTCATACGGGTTCCGGCGTTTTCTCCGTCTCGTACAGAATCTTCATACTCTCAAGGATCGTCTGCACCTGATCCAGCACTTTACCAGTATCCGTGAGCTGCTTCCTCTGATCGCGGTAGCGCAGCTCCGGCACCTTGCCCGGAATCAGCCTCAGATCTCCCCGGTACGGCGCCACAAGCTCCGGCAGGCGGCTCACATCAACCGGAGCCTTATCATAAAACAGGAACCGCAGCTCACTGCCATGACCGGTGATCTCCGTGAGGTAATCCTCATGCGCCAGCGCGCGGAGTCTGGCAACGCGGATCAGATTCTCTGCGGGCTTCGGCATCTCACCGAACCGGTCGATCAGCTCATCCCGCATATCGCTCTCCTCTTCCTCCGTATGAATCGCGGCGATCCGGTGATAGAGGTTCATCTTCTGCAGCTCGTTCGGGATGTAGCGGTCCGGGATGAACGCATCCAGATCCAGATCGATCTTTGTCTCAAAATCTTCTGCTGGTGCGCCACCCTGTGCTTCACTGACTGCCTCGCCGAGCAGCTTGCAGTAGAGATCATAGCCGACCGCTTCCATATGCCCGTGCTGCTCCGCTCCCAGGAGATTGCCCGCGCCGCGGATCTCCAGATCCCGCATCGCAATGCGGATGCCGGAACCGAGCTGGGTGTACTCCCGAAGTGCCTGAAGTCTCTTCTCCGCCGTCTCCGTCAGAATCTTGTCGCGGCGGTACATGAGGAAAGCATAAGCAGACCGGCCGGACCGGCCGACGCGCCCCCGCAGCTGATAGAGCTGCGAAAGGCCGAACCGATCCGCATCCTGGATGATGATGGTATTGACGTTCGAGATATCCAGTCCGGTTTCAATGATGGTAGTCGTGACCAGAACGTCCGTCTCCCCATTGACGAAGTCGAGCATGATATCCTCGAGTTCCCGCTCATTCATCTGACCATGGGCAAATGCGACATTGGCATCCGGCACCAGCTGCGCAATCCTCGCGGCGGCCTGCCGGATTCCGCGGACGCGGTTGTAGACAAAGTAGACCTGCCCGCCCCGGTCCAGTTCCCGCTGGATCGCCTCGCGGACCAGTTCGTCGTTGTACTCCATCACATAAGTCTGAATCGGCTTGCGGTCCATCGGCGGATCCTCGAGGATGCTCATGTCGCGGATTCCGATCAGGCTCATGTGAAGGGTGCGGGGAATCGGCGTCGCCGTCAGGCTGAGCACGTCGATCGTATCCTTCATCTGCTTGATCTTCTCCTTGTCCGACACACCGAAGCGCTGTTCCTCATCGATGATAAGCAGCCCGAGATTCTTGAATTTCACGTCCTTGGACAGCAGGCGGTGGGTACCGATCACGATATCACTTGTCCCCCGGGACAGCCGGTCGATGGACTTCTTCTGCTCTCCGGCGGTCCGGAAGCGGCACAGCAGCTCAATGCCGATCGGATAGTCCTTCATCCGCTCGGTGAATGTCGTAAAATGCTGCTGCGCGAGGATCGTCGTCGGCACCAGATAGGCGACCTGTCTGCCGTCCTGCACGGCCTTGAAGGCCGCGCGGAGCGCAATCTCCGTCTTGCCGTAGCCGACATCGCCGCAGATCAGGCGGTCCATGATCTTCGGACTCTCCATGTCTGCCTTGCATTCCTCGATGGCACGGATCTGATCGTCAGTCTCCTCATACGGGAACTGCTCCTCGAATTCCCGCTGCCAGACCGTATCCTTGCTGTAAGTAAATCCCCGCCCATTCTGCCGTCTGGCATAGAGGCGCACGAGATCATCCGCAATATCACGAACCTCATGGCGCACGCGGCTCTTGGTGCGGTGCCACTCCGTCCCGTTCAGCTTGCTGAGCCGCGGTTTCTGCTCCGCCGCAGCAGAGGCGTATTTCTGCACGAGATCCATCTGCGTGACCGGGACAAACAGATTGCCTCCGTCACCGTACCGGATCTTGAGGTAATCGCGCGTCACGCCGTCTACTTCAATCTCCTCGATTCCCTCATAGACGCCGATTCCGTGATTCTCGTGCACGACATAATCTCCGCGCGAAAGCTCGGAGTAATCCCGGATCCTCTGTCCCGCCGACCCGCTTTTCTTCCGTTTTTTATGCGTCCGGTGCAGAATGTC
>CADBOY010000294.1 GCA_902796405.1 uncultured Lachnospiraceae bacterium
GCTTCTCACTGTCAATCTGCGAAGCCCGGCTCGCGGCAATGATGTCAGCACGGTGAAAGATCACTTCCGGCTGATACCAGTCCTTCATGTCGTAGAGGGCGTCGGCTCCCGTGATGAAGGAAAAATGATCCTCCGGATGTCTCCTGGTCAGTTCCCGCAGGGTATCTGCTGTGTAAGTATACCCGCTTCGGCTGGTTTCAATGTCGGAATAACGATATACAGGATCTCCGGCAATGGCCAGCTTCACCATCGCGGAACGATAGCGGATACTCGTCACATTTCCTACGGTTGTTTTGAAATAAGGATTACCTGACGGGACGATGAGCACATAATCCAGCGAGAAAGCATCATGTGCTGCCCTTCCCAGGGCCAGATGCGCACGATGAATCGGATCAAATGTCCCCCCCAATATGCCGATATGTTTCATAACTCTTCATTCTGCCCCATCCATACGGCAAACGAAATCATAACCAGGCAGCTGTTTTCTGACCAGCCTGGCGTTCCTTCTTCGGTCAGGGAAGAACGATGCGTGAGCCCACGGGTTTTGTCTTTGAGGGACGATATAGAACAATCTTTCGTCCGATCACCTGTACAACCTGTGAATTCGTGCGTTCAGCAATCGTCTGCGCAATTTCCCCGATCTCATCGAAATTATTCTTCAGTACATTCAGCTTAACGAGTTCCCGCTTCTCCAGCGCTTCACTGACGGAGGCGGTGACCTCCGGCGTGACACTGCCCTTTCCGATATGAAGAATCGGGTCAAGTGAAGAGGCAAGTTTCATGAGATAGCTTCTCTGTTTACTGGTCATATTCCCCTCTCTCCGGATGCGCTCCCGCTGAACTTTCCTCTTCTGCGGCAGGTGCCGGTTGGTTGTCATCGTAGTAATCAAAGGCGTATCCGTACATGCGCACGGTATCGCCTTCCTGGATTCCGCGTTTGATCAGTACTTTCAGGATCCCCTGGTCCCGCAGGAACTTCTGGAAGAACAGAAACCCTTTTTCGGATTCCAGATTCGTATAGCCGAGCATCTTCTCGATGGCGGGTCCTTCTATCACATATTCCCCGTCGTCATTTACCGTAATCTCATAAGGCAGCTCTTCCTGTTCGGTGAGTTCAAGCTCCGGCTCATACTCTTCCTCGAAGATCACCGGCTCTCTGCCGCTCTCCTGAAGCAGTTTCCAGACGTCTCCCATCAGTTCACGGACGCCCTTGCCAGTCACTGCCGAGATCGGATAGACTTTTCTCTCCGGGAACTCCCGGCGCAGTCTTTCCACCGGATCCTCATCATCGTCCTCCGGACGGATGACATCGGTTTTGTTCGCTGCGATTACCTGAGGAAGTTTCCCCAGTGCTGGATTAAAGCTGACCAGTTCCTGATCAATCGTCCGGATATCCGCCACCGGATCCCGGCCTTCTGTTCCGGCGGCGTCCACTACATGAATCAGCAGTCTGGTTCTTTCGATGTGGCGCAGGAAATCATGGCCGAGGCCAGCGCCTTCTGCTGCACCGTCGATCAAACCGGGAATATCAGCGAGTACAAATCCGTTGCCATCACCGAGATCTACAACACCGAGATTCGGCTGCAGGGTGGTGAAGTGGTAATTTGCGATACGGGGACGGGCATTGGACACACGCGACAGCAGAGTGGACTTGCCTACGTTGGGATAGCCAACCAGACCAACGTCAGCAAGAACCTTCAGCTCCAGCGTAACTTCCAGACCGATGCCCGGCCTTCCCGGCTGAGCATACTTCGGTGCCTGCATCGTGGAAGTCGCGTAGTGCATATTACCACTTCCACCGCGCCCGCCGCGAAGAATCACCTTGCGGCGGCAGGCGCCGGACATATCCGCGATCACCTTGCCGGAAACCGCTTCCCGGATGACCGTCCCCTCCGGGACTTTGAGTACCAGATCCTCGGCACTGGCTCCGGTGCGGCGCCGTTTTTCGCCCTCCGCCCCGTTCTTTGCCACAAATTTTCTGCGGTGGCGGTAATCGTACAGTGTATTCAGGCCGGTATCTACCTCAAATACAATATCGCCGCCTTTTCCGCCGTCTCCGCCGTCCGGACCGCCGTCCGGGACGTAAAGTTCACGGCGGAAGCTGACATGTCCGTCTCCGCCGTCGCCGGATTTGATATA
>CADBOY010000295.1 GCA_902796405.1 uncultured Lachnospiraceae bacterium
ATAACCGGCTTTTACAAAACGGAAGAAAAAATGATGGCGAATGTCAGCAACAAAATATCCTTCGTCTTGATCGTATCCCTGCACCGGATCAGGTGATGGAATTCTATACAAAGGCTGGCATACCGGAAGAAAAGTCACAGTTTATCAGCAAAAATTACGAGACCAAAGTTTCTCTCCTTGATGAATTCCAGAACGGCAAAAAGATCTCGCTGTATCAGGAAAAGCAAAAAGGAGCATTACTCAAAGACTCTGCGGCCGCTTACCAGTCGGGAGCGGATATTCTGCATCATAATCATCCGGAAAAAACGGAAGGATGGGATAAAATCACGGCGATTGGAAAAGACCCGATTCGCAGCAATCCATCTGCAGTTCCCGACCTTCCCCGGTGAATCCAGGGAAGAAGCGAGACGCTTCCTGTGTGCGGCAAGGGGATCATACCGCGGATTGGTCAAGGGATCGCTCCGCGGACTGGTCAAGGGATCATCCCGCGGACTGCTCCCGGCGGTACTGATGACGCGTGAGAATCACGGCCACGACAGCTGCGGTGATCTCGCCGGCGGGGACAGAAAACCAGACCAGCTGTGCCGCTCCGGCAAGCCGGGAAAGGGCGGCAGCGGTGCTGAGGGGAACGAGGAGGAGACGGATCAGCGAGATGACCAGCGAGGCGATGCCATTGCCCAGGGCCTGGCAGACTCCCTGAAGAATGATGTTGACGCCGGAGAAGAAAAATCCCCAGCTGATGATTCGCAGCGCCACCAGGCAGAGCTGTTCCGTCGCCCCGGAAACGGCGAATATCCCGACGATGGGGCGGGTAAAGCCCTCAAACAGGAAGACTCCCGCCGCCATGATACCGGTCACGTAGATCAGTGCCCAGCGAATGGCCTGGAGGATGCGGCCGAAGTCGCAGGCGCCGCGGTTGTAGGCGATGATGGGGATGGAAGCGTTGTTCAGGCCGTATGCCGGCATGAAGATGAAGTTCTGCAGCTTGTAGTAGATCCCATAGGTGGTGACCGCTGCCTCCGAGATGGAGCCCAGGATCAG
This sequence comes from uncultured Lachnospiraceae bacterium, assembly GCA_902796405.1. Lineage (GTDB taxonomy): Bacteria > Bacillota > Clostridia > Lachnospirales > Lachnospiraceae > UBA3305. The sequence goes on from CADBOY010000295.1 coordinate 1,042, forward strand.
ATTCATGCCATACGACATGATCGGAACCAGAATCTGCATCGCGATGGCCGGAAGACCGGTCCGGTAGATGGTGTGCAGAACGTGGCGCCGGGGAATCAGATCTTCCGGATGAATCTGCAGAATCCGGTGCTTTCCGATATAATAGCGGCCCAGCCAGATCAGAGAGACGAACTGTCCGATGACGGTGGCCGCCGCGGCGCCCGTCACGCCCATGGCCGGCAGACCAAACCAGCCGTAGATCATCACGGGATCAAGGAAGATATTGGTGAGCGCGCCGGCCAGCTGCGTCACCATGGTGATGCGGGTTCTGCCGGTGGCGACGGTGATCTTCTCCAGGCACATGTAGGCGAGCGTTCCGAGGGAGAAGACCGAGATGATGCGCACATAGCGGATTCCCATGAGCAGAACGACCGGATTCGAGGTCTGGCTGCGGATAAACGGAGCAGCGCCGAACAGGCCGAACAGACACATCACCGCGAAGTAGAGCAGACTCATGAACAGGGCATTGCCGGCGGCGTGTTCGGCCTCTCTCTGTTCTTTCCTGCCCAGACAGTGCGCGGCGAGGGCGTTGATTCCGATCCCGGTTCCGACTCCGAGTGCCATCAGAATCATCTGGACCGGAAATGCCAGTGTCAGAGCCTGGATGGCTTTTTCGCCGGCGTGTGCGATGCCGGCCGAGTCCGGGATGCGGGAAACATAGAAGGTATCTACGGCATTATAGAGCGCCTGGCACAGCATCGAGAGCATCATCGGAAGTCCCATGCTGCGAAGCAGTGCCGGGACCGGCATGCTGCACATGGGGGAAACGGCGGGGCTGGATGTATGCAAAGAGGCTTCTTGCGCTGCGTTCGGGGTGGTTTCTGGCGATGTGATCGGTGTAATTCTTTCTGTTGTGTTTTGCTTCATGGGTGCTCGCTCCTTTCGTAAGTGTCCCCGGAGCGTCACCGGCATAAAATATGGCCGGGCGCTTCGAGGTGAAGCGACCCGGCCAGCAAAATGGTATGCTGTTTACTCATGTGCCCGGCTTGCCAGACACGCGCGGTCGTTATGGATGATTTTGGAGCGGCCCGCTGCACAGCGTGCAGGTCCGTCTCCTTGCTGCCAGGCCATGCGCGCACGGCGCGCTCCCTGGACATCCGGTATTCTAACATATTCCGTGAGAAAAAAGAAAGCGGAAAATGCGGAGAAATTCCGAAAAACGGTTCTGGCGGGATGCACCAGCGTGGTATGCTGGGGAGAACGCGGCCAGCAGAACACGCATTGCAGAATGCACCAGAGCAGTATATATGAGAAAAGGACGAAAGGACATGCATGACGAAAGAGAGCTGCGCAGCATGCCGGGGAGAATGCTGCCGGTCGAACTGTCATGGCGGAACAGATCAGAGCAGCATACAGGTGAAAATGTGGCCTGCGCAACATACAATTCCCGACTGTCGTGGTAGATTCCTACATATAAAAGAAGAAAGTCACAGTGAGCGGGCTTCGTGCCAGTAGGATGAGGAAAGCCGCAGTGCGGATTTCACGCCGGCATTTCACATCAGCAGAGTAAGGAGAAGAAACATGAAGAGACAGATCATTCATATCGATGAAGAAAAATGCAACGGCTGTGGCCTCTGCGCATCGGCCTGCCATGAGGGAGCCATTGATATCGTGGACGGAAAAGCAAAGCTGGTGCGGGAGAATTTCTGCGATGGATTTGGAGACTGTCTGCCGAACTGTCCGCAGGGCGCCATCACCTTCGAAGAGCGCGAAGCACCCGCGTATGATCAGGCGGCGGTGAAGCGGGCGAAGGAGGCGGCTAAGGCAGCGGCGCAGAAACCAGCGCATGGGCTCTGTCCGGTGGAGAGCGCGCAGATGCTGCGTCAGAAAGCGGAGTCATCGCGCAGCGAGGTGACGGCAGCGCCGGCTTCGGGCAAGCTGGTGTCCCGGCTGGAGCAGTGGCCGGTTCAGATCAAGCTCGCGCCCACACAGGCGCCGCTCTACGATGGGGCGAAGCTTCTGATCGCCGCGGACTGCACGGCGTATGCGTATGCCTCGATGCATGAGGATTTCATGAAAGGCAAGGTGACGCTGATCGGCTGCCCGAAGCTCGACTCGGTCGACTACTCGGAGAAGCTGGCGGAGATCTTCCGCAGCAATGATATCCGCAATATCACCGTGGTGCGCATGGAGGTTCCCTGCTGCGGCGGCCTGACCTTCATGGTGCAGAAAGCGCTGCAGGCGAGCGGTAAGGTGATTCCGTGGCAGGTCGTGGTGATCTCTGTCGACGGAGAGATTACCGAAGACTGAGAGAGTATCATGAGAAGAGAATAAACAGAGAAAATCAAGCAGGGAAAATCAAGCAGAAAAAGAGAAGCAGGTCATAAAGAGACAGGGCCGCCGCCATTCCATGATTCCAGTGGAATGGCGGCGGCCCTGTCTCTTTCGGTTTACATGCATTTTACAGATGGCCGGTGATGATCTTGATATGGTGCAGGTAACATATCACTGTAAATGTAAAGGCATTACAAAACATGAGACGATCTTGAAAAGGAGACCAACATGAAAAAAATGAGCACAAAGGCAATTTCTTCCTTGCTTCTTGCGGGAGCAATGGCAGTATCGCTGACAGCATGCGGCTCTTCGAGCAGCACGAGCACGACCGCAGCAGCCGGTACCACCGCGGCAGCAGCGGATACGACCGCAGCAGCGGCGGACACCACCGCAGCAGGCAATGCGGCGGCAGCATCGGGAGATATCTCCGGTTCCGTTTCCTGCAATGGTTCGACTTCCATGGAGAGTGTCATCGGTATTCTCTCCGAGCAGTTCATGAAGGACAACCCCAACGTTACGATTACTTATGATGCAACCGGTTCCGGTACTGGCGTAGAAGCTGCAAAGAACGGTACCTGCGATATCGGCCTGGCATCCCGTAAACTGAAGGATGAAGAGACTGGACTGACCGCTACGACGGTGGCTCTGGATGGTATCGCGATCATCGTCAACGCGAACTGCCCGGTCGATGACCTGACCGTGGATCAGATCGCGAAGATCTATACCGGTGAGATCACGAACTGGAAAGATGTCGGCGGCTCCGACCTGGAGATCTCCTGCATCGGCCGTGAGGCTGGTTCCGGTACGAGAGATGGTTTCGAGTCCATCACTGACACGAAGGACAAATGCAAACTGGCACAGGAGCTGACTTCCACCGGCGCTGTGATCGAGGCCGTCAAGGGCAGCGAGAACGCCATCGGCTATGCTTCCTTCTCCGCCGTTGAGGGCCAGGATGGTATCAAGGCTCTGACGGTCGGCGGTGTTGCCTGCACGGAAGACACGATCTCGGATGGCACCTATGTAATCCAGAGACCGTTCAACCTGGTGACCAATGACAGCAAGCAGCTCAGCCCTGCCGCCCAGGCATTCTTCGACTACATGACCTCCACGGATGCGAACGACCTGATCAAGCAGGCTGGTGCGGTTCCGGTAGCGAAGTAATCGGAACGGAAAAGAAAGAGAAAGAGAATCAGGTAGTGCCGCCGCGTAAACGGCGGCACTGCATTATCTGATCAGCGGCAGCGCCGGAACAGGAAAGGGCAGTACGTATCTGAAGCGCGGACGACTCCAGAATGGAAGATGAGCCAGGCAGAATGGTCCTGCATCTGGCAGAGAACTGGCGGAGTCAGTCACGGGATGGATCAGCCGCGCGTGAGACAGGTACTGTAAATGCTTTCCTGCCGATGGCCGCATCTGAGAGTGCGCCGATATGACCTGGAAGGAGTTGTTTCTATGAGCGCAGAAGCTTCTAATGAGAGAGGCGCGGAGAAAGTCATTCACATGATCTTCTTCATCTGCGGCGTCGCCGCCGTAGCCTTCGTCCTCTGCATCAGCATCTATCTGATCATTTCCGGAATCCCGGCGATTGTGAAAATCGGATTTGGCAAATTTATGTTCGGGACCAGATGGGCGCCGACGGCGTCGGATCCCTACTACGGGATTCTTCCTTTCCTGCTGACCAGTATATACGGTACGGCAGGGGCCATCCTGATCGGTGTTCCGATCGGCCTGATGACGGCCATCTTTCTGGCCAAGGCCTCCCCGAAGGGACCGGCGAAAGTGATTCAGACCGCGGTGGAGCTGCTGGCCGGCATCCCCTCTGTCGTCTATGGCCTGGTCGGCATGAGCATGCTGGTGCCGTGGATTCAGAAAGCATTCCACCTTTCCTCTGGCGCCACACTTCTGGCCGCAATCCTGGTTCTGTCGGTCATGATCCTGCCGAACATCGTCAATGTCGCAGAGACTTCTCTTGCCGCTGTGCCGCGGGAATATGAAGAGGCGTCTCTGGCCCTGGGAGCTACGGAGACGGAGACCTATTTCCGGGTCTCTCTGCCGGCAGCGAAGAGCGGTGTTGCGACGGCCATTGTTCTCGGAATCGGCCGCGCCATCGGCGAGGCTATGGCCATTATCATGGTATCCGGTAATGTGGCCAACATGCCCGGACTGCTGAAATCCGTCCGCTTCCTGACCACCGCCATCGCATCGGAGATGTCGTACGCGGCAGTCGGCTCTCTGCAGAGAGAGGCACTGTTCTCCATCGGACTGGTTCTGTTCCTGTTCATCATCCTGATCAATGTTCTGCTGAGAGTCGCGGTTCACGGCAAGGGAGCGGAAGCCTGATCCTGTTTTATGCATGATTCCAAAAATCCAGCAGCCTGGATGGAAATTCGCGATTCCGGGAAATAGCGCAACCCGGATTTGGCTGCCGGATTCTGGGCAGCACCAGAATCCGGATTCGCCTGAAGATAACGCAGAGCATACCGGCCGCCGGATACATGGCGGCGATCAGATTTCATAACGAGGAGGAAATACGCTTTGGTACAAGCAGTTAACACCAAGGAGCCAGTCGGTTCCGCGATCATTGACGTGAGCAAGGCGCTTCACATTGAGGAGACCGCTTCCTTTAAGTCCCGCCGGAAGGCATGGAACGTCACGATGAAGGCTCTTCTGTATATCTGCGCTTTCCTGACCATCGCCCTGCTGATCTTTATGATCGGCACCATCTGTGTCCAGGGAATTCCGCACCTGACCTGGAAGCTCGTATCCAGTGTCAGCAGCTATATCGGCAATGTGATCGGCATTCTGCCGAATATTCTGAACACTCTGTATATTATCATCGTTGCGATGATCATCGCCCTGCCGCTTGGCGTCGGCGCTGCCGTCTATCTGACGGAGTACGCGACGAGCCGCAAGGTCGTCAGCATCATTGA
>CADBOY010000296.1 GCA_902796405.1 uncultured Lachnospiraceae bacterium
GCACCATATGAGACAACATTTGCCCCGGTGGCCCGGATCGCACCGGGAGTGGTATCGTCAGGGTCCACACTCATGCCGCCAGTACAGACAATAAGATCCGCCCCCTGCTTCCGGTAATCAAGAATCGCCGCGGTAATCTTCTTCGGGTCATCATTCAGGATGGTCTGCCCGATGATCTCTGTGTCATATTCCGCCATCTTGTTCCGCACCGCCGGGCCGAATTTATCTTCAATCCGCCCATAGAACACTTCATTGCCGGTGGTCACAATGCCGACTTTTTTGTGATGGTACGGGTGAATGGCCATCATCGGCCCCTTCCCGGCCGCTTCCTGCGCCTTCTGCATCCGCTCCTTCTTGATGACAAGCGGAATCACCCGCATTCCTGCCAGTTTATCTCCTTTTTTCACCGGGAAATAGTTGTGTCTGGTGGCGATCATCATGTCGCCGAGGGCATTGACTCTCCGGATGCGCTCTTCATCGATGGTAAGCAGTCCGTCGCAGTCCGCCTTCAGTTCGATCTTTCCTTCCTTCGGCTCACTTGCCGTCATATGATCATTCAGGCACATATCCCGCAGGATGGCCGCGCCATCATTCTCATGGTAGATTGTGTCATCATTCTCCCAGACATAGATATGATCCTTGCCGATGGACAGCAGAACCGGAATATCCTCCTCGGTGATGATGTGGCCCTTGCGGAACACCGCATCCTTTACCTTGCCAGGGATAATCTGCGTCATATCATGGCAGATGATACAGCCGACGGCGTCCTTTGTCGCAATAAGTTTCATGATTTGCCTCCGTATCCGATGGTTCCATTCCCATGTTTGTTCCGGCGTCAAAAGTCACAAATCTGGTTTCATTCGTTTACCGCACAGAATGTGAGGGAAAAGGTGCCGGAATTGCATTATTTTCTATAAACTATATTATCTTTGTCATTATACCGGGAAACATGTCATAGGACAAGAGAAAACGATGTTTTCAACCCTATATTGAAAACATCGTTATCCTTGATGGAGAACAATCTCCTCTCATTCCGTCAGTTTTTGAAAGAAACACGAGTGATGGCCAGTGTGGCAGGCCGCCCCGATCTGATCCACCCGGGCAAGGATGGTATCATTGTCGCAGTCCAGAGACAGCGATCTGACATACTGATAATGACCCGAAGTGGCTCCCTTCTCCCAGAGTTCATCCCGGCTCCGACTCCAGTAGGTCATGCGCCCCGTCCGAAAAGTCGCCAGATAGGCGGTTTCATTCATATATGCCAGCATCAGGACTTCTCCGCTCCCGTCCTCCTGAACCACAACAGGAACCATCCCATCGGTATTCTTCTTCAGATTCTGCCAGGGGATCGCCGGCTCCTGCGGCGTCCATCCCCGGTTCTCCGGTATTACCCGATCAGCCATAATTAGGTTCTCCATTCCGCCGCTATTGGTGAGCGGCGCTGATTGACATCTGAGCAGCCATCTCTCCGTCAGGCTGTTGTATTTATAGATTGCCCTGATTCTTCTCCTCGCAGACAACCCGCTTTAAATCTTCAATGATGGCGGATATGCGCTCCTGCTTCATCTTCATTGAAACCTGATTTACAACCAGCTTGGCGGATATATCGCAGACCTCCTCCAGAACGACCAGTCCGTTCTCTCGCAGCGTGCTGCCGGTCTCCACAATATCAACGATGACATCACTCAGTCCAACGATCGGCCCCAGCTCTACCGAGCCGTTCAGCTTGATGATCTCGACCGTCTGGTGCTTCTTGTTGCGGAAATAATCCTTAGCAATCACCGGATATTTCGTCGCTACCCGGATCATCTCATGGTGCTGCAGGCGCTCCGCTGCCGCAGCCGGGCCGCAGACGCACATCCGGCACTTTCCGACTCCAAGGTCCAGCACTTCATAGAGGCGGCGTCCCTCCTCCATCAGTGTATCTTTCCCGGCTACGCCCAGATCAGCTGCCCCATACTCGACAAACGTCGGCACATCGGAGGGCTTGGACAAGAAGAAGCGGACTCCGAGGTCATCGTTCGTGAAAACCAGTTTTCTGGTATCCGGATCTTCCATCTCTGCACAGGTAATTCCAATCTGACGGAGAAAACCCATCGTTGTCCTGGCAAGACGCCCCTTTGCGAGCGCAAACGTGATGTAGTCTTCCTTCACGTCAGATTCCTCCCTTCTTTTTCTCTGTCACTTCCCGTTCCGAACTGCCGTGCGGCAGATGAATGATTTTGGTGATCCGGTTCTCACGAATATAGAACTGCAGATCACGAAGATCCCGTTCCTCCGCCATAAGGTGGACCGGAATCCCCTGACCGCGTAGCGCGCGTGCTTCCCTGACCGCTTCCCCGAACCGGTCTTCTCCGCAGAGAATCAGAACGGCTTCCGGCCGCCCTTCCACCGGGATCTCCTGGGAATAGAGGGCCTGCATCAGTTCATCGACATTGATGCCGAATCCTACCGCCGGAGCGCTCCGGCCAAACTGTCCCATCAGATCGTTGTACCGGCCTCCGGAGATGATCTCCACGCCCGTTCCGTAGGTATAGCCGCGAAAGATGATTCCTGTATAATAATCCTGCTTTCCCAGCATTCCCAGGTCAAATGTCACATAGGAATCCGTTCCGTATTCATGAAGCTGCCGGTACAGCGCTTCCAGCCGCTCCACCGCGTGAAGCGCATTGGGATTGTTCGTCAGGGAGCGTGCTTCCTCCAGGATATCCTCCGGATTGCCGAACATCTGCGGAAGGCGGTCCAGCACGACGGCGACCTGATCGGAGATATGATGCTGCTCCAGCAGTTCCTCCAGACCAAAATGGTTCTTGTCCTCGATGCAGGCGCGAATCGCCACACGCGCTTCGTCATCCAGGCCGGCCTCATCCATGATCCCGTTAAAATACCGCACATCGCCGACTTCAATCTGAAAACTGGTCAGTCCGACAGAGTGGAGAACATCCGCCGCCAGAGTAATCACCTCAGCATTGGCCGCCGTTGAATCATCCCCCACATATTCCACTCCGGCGTGCATGGATTCCTTCAGCTTTCCCTGATAGCCGGCCTGATTCACATAGATGTTGCCCTCATAGTAGAGGCGAATCGGCACATTAATTCCCTGGTAATATTTTGCCGCACACCGCGCGATCGACGGCGTGAAATCCGGCCGCAGAACGAGCGTCTCGCCGTCACGGTCAAACAGCTTGTACATGTAGCGCGAGGCGACGCTGCCGCGCTCGGCATTGAAAATATCAAAATACTCGAATGCCGGTGTCTGGATCTGCTGATAACCATACAGCATAAACTCACGGCAGATCTCTCCGACGACTTTCCGGCGTCCGGCACATTCTCCATTGTAGTAATCGCGGACGCCTTCCGGCGTGTGCAACAGGTCTTTCATGTTCAGTGATTTCCTTTTAAAAATTTCCTTAATAAGGCACGCAAAGTGAGCTTGACGAATATCCTCCATCACATGCAGAATATTCCGTTTCGTTGGGTCAATGGATCAGGTGCTGGTCGAAATCCGGCAGCGCCTTCGAATTCATTCTTTACTTTACCATGATAACACGGCGATTTGCCGCACCAGTTTTCCAGTATACCGGATTTCACGCTCTTGTCAATGCAGTCCGGTATGCTCCCGCGTCTGAGTCCTTACCGGCTCGACAGATCCTGCTGCAGCTGCGGCAGGAAATGAATCAGGAGACCGTGCGCACTCTCAACCCGGTATTCCTGATCAATCTCATCATAGGTAAAACTCATTCTTCCTCCGTGCTCTGCCCGTTCCCAGAACCGGTTCAGATCCCGGAGCGGAATATAGTAAAAAGCATTCCGGTGCGTCAGCATCAGAAGGATGAAGGAGATTCCGCCCTGGTCTTCATATTCTCTCATAAACTGAATCTGATGCTCATGGATATTCCGCAGCGGCACCGTGTCAGAGGCACATTCCTTCGCATCAAAACAGACCGGAACGCCCTGCACCACTCCGATATAGTCCACCGTACTCCGCTGATCAAAGTACGCAAGATCGATATGCCGCGTTGCCTGATCCATATGCACCGGCGTGATCGGAGTGGGAATCTTCTGGATCAGAGCCAGATGTTTTTCCCGGTAGGCCTCCAGTGTGTAATTGATCATCTGCTCCAGCGTCGAGCCGCGCAGGCCGCGCGTCTTCCAGGTCGCCATAATTTTCACCGTCTTTCCATCGGCTTTGCCGTGCGTGTGTTCCTGACGATCGGACGATGAATGTCGCAGGATGTCGGCAATATCTTAGCCGCTGCAACACCGTGTCTTATTAGAAATCGTGCGATGAGTGTCAGCCGTGGGACGCAGCTTCGCCGGGAAGAACCCGTCTTCGCCCTATATTCCTCTCTGCCTGATGGCTGATTCCCTGTTTCTGAACACAATCACTTCCGATCTGCACCCAGGTCCGGAAGAGGGATCCTCATGATCTGAAGAGCTCTCCGGAAATCCTCCGGAAGAGGAGCAGTCACAGTGCGGCCCGATATTTCGGTCAGCTCTCCGCAGTCTGCAGGAAATGTGATCTTCCAGGAATGTAGGAGCTGCCGCTTTACCTTCGCGTGATCCCGGAAATACCGCCCGTCTTCTTCACTGCCGTATTTGCGGTCTCCCACCACCGGCATTCCCAGCGACGCCAGCTGCGCCCGGATCTGATGCGTTTTCCCGGTAACCAGCCGGACTTCCAGGAGCGTAACTGGATGGCCGGGCAGTCCATCCGCAGCGATCGGACGATATTCGGTGATAACCTGATCCCCGGGCGGTGTCTTCCGCACCGCAACCTGATTCGTCCGGCTGTTCTTCGTGACATAGGCAGTCACAGTGGCCGGCTCTGTGACAAGGGAAGAAACCAGGCAGAGATAGAGTTTATCCGCTCTGCGCAGGCGAAGAAGCTCCGTAACCTGGGACAGTCCGCGGATCGATTTTCCCGCTGCGATAGCGCCGCTGGTATTCCGGTCCAGCCGGTGACAGACCGAAGGATGGAATGTCCGGAGATCTTCCTCTGACAGATGGTCCCGGGTCATCATGTACGCCGTGAGGATCTCACACAGAGAGACATCTCCCGGCTTTGCTCTCTGTGACAGCATACCGGCCGGTTTGTTCATGACGATGACATCCGCATCCTCATAGAGAATATCCGGCATCTGCGCAGCCAGGCGCTCCGCGGACACGTTTCTTTCTCCAGCGGTATGGTTCCGCCCGTCCGCAGTGCAGGGATGCCGCTGCGCAAGTTCCGCAGAGGTCTCTGCCGGTGGTTCTGTCCGTCTGCGCACCGGTTTGCTCTGAAAATCCGTGATGGTCTTCTCGGACAGAAAGAGACGGATCTCGTCTCCGGCATCAAGCCGCTCCGTGCCGTCCGCCTTCTTCCCGTTCAGAGTGATGTTCTTCTTCCTCAGCATCCGGTAAAAGAAACTGCGGGGCGCCGCGTCCATATACCGCATCAGATAGCGGTCCAGCCGTTGCCCCGCATCGAATGAATTCACTGTAATCAGGCGCATCTTCTGCCTTCCCCTTACATTGACACACCGACGATCGCATCGCGCGCAATCCGGATGCGACGCTCTGCCTCTTCCTCGATCTTCGGCTCTACATCACCAAGCCGCTGCAGGAATTCGTCCCAGTCCCGGTAGACCCGGATCCGCATCGGAAGTCCCCGCCGTTTCAGCACATCGTTGATTGTAATCTCCACCGCGTCCTTGCTGTCTTTCTGTCTGGACTGGTAACCCACAGCGGCGTTCTTATAGATCACGACAAAATCCAGACCGCTGCGGTGCTGCTTTTCATCGACGATGATCAGGTCCGACAGGAGCATCCCGGCCTGTTCGTAGGAAAGAAGGGCCTCGTGCTGCTGCTTCGGGGCGGTGTGATAGACAAATACCGCCAGGTAGGATACGACATAGTTTGCCGCCGGAAGTACCAGCAGAACGGCCGGAATCATCATCGCGTTTTTCCGCGTGTGCCAGATGGCAAATCCGATGATCAGGCAGGCCGCCACCGCGGCGATACAGATCAGTGACATCATTCTCAGATGGCGGTGCCTGTAATCAAGATATCCGTACTCTCCTCGTTCCATCCTTATTTTACCCTTCTAACCAGCTCAGTCCGGTTTCCTGTTTCTGCGCAGCAAGTATGTTTGCCGCCTGTCTACGAGCGCTCCGCATCATTCGTATCCGATTTCACCTCGGCGGATGCGAGTATGCTCACCGATATCTGCGAGTGCTCCGCTTCATTCTCATCTGCTTTCATTACGGTGAATGCAAGCAAGCTCA
>CADBOY010000297.1 GCA_902796405.1 uncultured Lachnospiraceae bacterium
AGCGCAGGTTCTGAGCATACAGCATGCGGCAAAGATATTCTGCCGCATGAGAAAAATCGGCTGCCAGCCGGTCTGAAGGATGAGGATAAGATCCGGCAGGCGGTGCGGGGGTGGCAGGAGCCCGAGGTGTCATCTGACAAGATGAGGAGAGAAACCAGATGGTTCATCAGTATCAGCTGAATGGATACAATATCGTGCTGGATACCTGTTCCGGTTCGGTGCATGTTGTAAGCGAGCCGGCATACGATATGATCGCGATGTATCCGGATCACTCGCCGGCGGAGATCGTGGAGGCAATGCTTGGCAAGTACGGCAGCACGGTCTCCCGCGAGGATATCACGGAGTGCCTGGACGATATTGCGGCTCTGAAGCAGCAGGGCAAGCTGTTTACCGAGGATACCTATGAGCCTCTGGCAGATACCTTCAAGGAGCGTTCCGGGGATGTGATCAAGGCACTGTGTCTTCATGTCTCGCACGCCTGCAATCTGAGCTGCGCCTACTGCTTTGCCGGACAGGGGAGATTTCACGGAGAGAGGGCGATGATGTCCTTTGAAACCGGAAAACAGGCACTGGATTTCCTGATCGCCCATTCCGGGACCCGCCACAATCTCGAGGTTGATTTCTTCGGGGGCGAGCCGCTGATGAACTGGGAAGTAGTGAAACAGCTCGTGGCCTACGCCCGGTCCATTGAAAAAGACGCGCACAAGCATTTTCGGTTTACCCTGACGACCAATGGCATGCTGATTGATGATGATGTGATCGACTTCTCCAACCGCGAGATGCACAATGTGGTCCTGAGTCTGGACGGGCGGAAGGAGATTCATGACAAGTACCGCGTTGACTACGCCGGCCATGGCAGCTGGGAGAAGATCGTTCCGAAGTTCCAGAAGTTCGTGGAGGCGCGGGGCGACCGGGAATACTATATGCGCGGCACGTTCACGCACAACAATCCGGATTTCATGAAGGACATTGACGCCATGCTGGATCTGGGATTCAACCGGCTTTCCATGGAACCGGTGGTCACCAGCCCGGATGATCCATGCGCTCTCACGGAAGAAGACAAGCCAATCATCGAGAAGCAGTATGAGATCCTCGCTGCACGCATGCTGGAGCGGGAGCGCGCGGGAAAGCCATTTGTCTTCTATCATTATATGATTGATCTGACCGGGGGCCCCTGCATCTACAAGCGGATTTCCGGCTGCGGATCCGGCACGGAGTATATGGCAGTCACGCCTTGGGGAGATCTCTATCCGTGTCACCAGTTCGTCGGCGAGGAGAAGTTCAGACTGGGAAATATCTGGGACGGCGTCACGAATCCGCAGATCCGGGAGGAATTCCGCAAGTGCAATGTCTACCAGCGTCCGGAGTGCCGCGACTGCTGGGCGAAGCTCTACTGTGCGGGCGGCTGCGCGGCAAATGCCTATCACGCCTCGGGTAATATTCTCGGTACGTACACCTACGGATGCGATCTGTTCCGCAAGCGGATCGAGTGCGCGATCATGGTCAAGGTCGCGGAACAGATGGATCCTTCGCTGAAAGGGCAGGGCTGATTCCATGAACACACCGGTCTGGGACTTCGTCCGGAAATATGCTTCGTCCGGAACCGCGAGGGCGCATATGCCCGGCCACAAGGGCAGCGGACCGCTGGGCTGCGAGGCTCTGGACATCACGGAGATCGCCGGTGCTGATTCTCTCTATGAGGACAGCGGCATCCTTCGGGAGAGCGAGCAGAACGCGGCGCAGCTGTTCGGGGCGCGCGACACCTTTTATTCCGCGGAGGGATCCTCTCTCTGCATCCGAGCGATGGTGTATCTGGCCCTTCTGCGGCGGCCGGAGCGGCCGTGGATCCTGGCGGCGCGCAATGCACACCGCGTATTCCTGCAGACCTGCATGCTGCTGGGGGCGGACATCGCCTGGCTGTTTGATGAATCGGAAGCATTCTCTCTGTGCCGGACGATGGTATCCCCGGAGCATCTTGCCCAGGTACTGAGCCAGCATATTGCCTATCCGCCGGCAGCGGTGTACGTGACTTCGCCGGACTATCTGGGCAATGAGAACGATGTGGCGGCACTGGCAGCGGTGGCGCATCGCTTTGGCGTTCCGCTTCTGGTGGATAATGCCCACGGTGCCTATCTGAAATTCCTTTCGGGCTCTCGCCATCCGATGGACTGCGGGGCGGATCTGTGCTGTGATTCCGCGCACAAGACGCTGCCGGTCCTCACGGGAGGCGCCTGTCTGCACGTCGGAAAGATGGCACCGCCGGAATTCTCCGCAGCCGGCAAGCGGGCTATGGCGCTGTTCGGTTCCACGAGTCCTTCTTATCTGATCCTGGCCTCTCTGGATGCCGGGAATGGGCGCCTGTCATCGGACTGGCCGGAGAAACTTGCTGGCTGGGTGACGCTCCTCTCCCGTGCGCGGAAGGAGATTGCGGCGATGGGATGGAACGTGCTGCGTTCGGATCCGCTGAAGCTGACGATAGAACCGGGATCCCGCGGCTGGCGGGGGACGGAGCTGGCCGAACAGCTGCGGAAAGCTGGCATAGAGTGTGAATATGCCGACCCGGACGACACGGTGATGATGCTGACGCCGAACAACCGGCCGGAGGACCTGGAGCAGATTCTTCTATGCCTGTCGAAGATTCCTTCACGGGCGCCTCTGACCCGGCCGGATCTGTACCTTCCGCCGCCGGAGGTGGCGATGCCGCCGCGCGACTGCCTGATGGTGCCAAGCGAGAGGATTCCCGCCGCCGAATCGGAAGGACGGATCCTGGCGTCGGCGACGGTGAGCTGTCCCCCCGCCGTGCCCGCTGTGGTATGCGGAGAGCGCATTTCCCGAGAGGCGGTGCAGATCTTCCGCTACTACGGGACGGAAGATGTCCTTGTGGTGAAAGAGTAATCCTGCCATCCACTGATTCTGCGCATTTCCGGCGGCATAAAATGCCCCGCGAATATGGCATTTGTGGCTGATAAAATGCCCCGTAAGCACGCATTTCTGGTTGACAGGGCCATGCTTTCGCGCTATACTCCCTATGTTGTCAATTGAAGCAAAAGCAGAGTGTCCACTCTCACCTCAGCGCTATGTGAGCGACTCGGGTTCTTGATATGCGGCAGCAGCCGCAGTGCGGGTGGGCAGTTCAGACTGTCCGCTTTTTTTGTGCCCGCGGATGCGTGACATGAGAGAAGTCTTGGACAGAGGTGGCTCTGCCGATGCGGGAGATCATTCAAGTGGAGGTACGGAACAATTAGCGAATTGATGATTAATGGTGCGATCGGCGACCGGGAAGTCCGCCTGATCGGAAGCCATGGTGAGCAGATCGGTATTATGAACGGCCGCGAGGCATTGAAGCTGGCGAGAGAAGAGGATCTTGATCTTGTCATGATCGCGCCGCGCGCGAAGCCGCCGGTGTGCAAGATTATCGATTACAGCAAGTATCGCTACGAGATGGCACGCAAGGAAAAGGAAGCCCGCAAGAAGCAGAAGGCCATTGAAACGAAGGAAGTTCGTCTCTCTCCGAATATTGAGACGAACGACCTCGCGACAAAAGCCAATGCCGCACGGAAATTCCTCGAGAAGGGAAACAAGGTGAAGGTTACGCTGCGTTTCCGCGGCCGCGAGATGAGCCACATGAAGCAGACAAGCCATGTGCTGAACGATTTCGCGGAGAGTCTGAGTGATATTTCCGTCGTTGACAAGCCGACCAAGATGGAAGGCAGAAGCCTCACTCTCATCCTTCGCGCCAAGTCCTGACGTGAGGATCCGATCAGATCAAGGAGGATATCAGAATGCAGAAGTTAAAGACAAAACGGGCTGCTGCAAAGCGTTTTCACAAGACCGGTACCGGTAAGCTGAAGAGAATGAAAGCATTCAAGAGCCACATTCTCACCAAGAAGTCCACCAAGAGGAAGAGAAATCTCCGCAAGGCTACCATGGCTGACGCAACGAACGCAAAGGTCATGAAGAAGATTCTTCCTTACAAGTAATCGGCGGAAAGGAGTAAAAGAAGATGGCAAGAATTAAAGGCGGTATCGGTGCCAAGAAGAGACATAACCGTGTGCTGAAGCTCGCAAAGGGCTATCGCGGCGCGCGTTCCAAACAGTACAGAGTAGCAAAGCAGTCGGTCATGAGGGCTCTGACGAGCTCCTATGCAGGCCGCAAGCAGAGAAAGAGACAGTTCCGTCAGCTGTGGATTGCCAGAATCAACGCGGCGGCCCGCATGAACGGTCTCTCCTACAGCCGGTTCATGCATGGTCTGAACAAGGCCGGTGTTGAGATGAACCGCAAGGTCCTTGCGGACATCGCGGTGAACGATGCAGAAGGCTTCAAGGCTCTTGCTGCTATCGCTGCTGACAATCAGTAATCCAAAGAGAATATTACGGCGGCCACCGGCTTTCGGCTTTTGTAGACCGGGCTGGTGTCTGCCGCAGAAAACTCTTGACAGATGTTTTACAGAATGTTATTCTAATTTCAGATGCGCTGTTGCGGATCTGTTTCGGAGCGTGGCTCAGTTTGGTAGAGCGTCCGGTTAGGGACCGGGAGGTCGCAAGTTCGAATCTTGTCGCCCCGACGTATGTGGCAGGTACATCAGGTATCTGCCATGTATATTGTTCAGCCATTTCCGCTGACAAACTGTGTGTCTGTAGCTCAGTTGGATAGAGCAACGGCCTTCTAAGCCGTGGGTCGTGGGTTCGAATCCCTCCAGGCATATTCTCAATGAAAAAACCGGAAGCTGTGCTTCCGGTTTTTTCGTATCCAGAGAGAAGGAACATCTGACTGCGGCATGGCCGGCGGAAAACCTTACAAAAATCGGAACAGCTGACTGCTGACAGGATGTCCTGCCGTGTGGTATATTCGGAATGATACAGAGTAAGCAGGCAGATCATGCGGCGCAGCCGGCCGTGCCCGGTGAACAGGAGGTTCGCATACGATGAGAAAGACAAAGATTATCTGCACGATAGGGCCAGCTACAGACAGTGAGGAGATGCTGAAGAAGCTGATGCAGGCGGGCATGAACGTGGCGCGCTTTAATTTTTCACACGGCACGCACGATTCCCATGAGGAGACATTCCGCCGGGTCTGCAAGGTGCGGCGGGAACTCGGTCTGTCCGTGGCGACGATGCTGGATACCAGGGGACCGGAGATCCGGGTCCGGGATTTCCGCGGCGGAAAGATTCTGCTGAAAGAAGGAGACCGGTTCACCCTGACCACAGAGGATGTGATGGGTGATGAACACCGCGCTTCGGTGAATTATCCGGGTCTGCCTCAGGACGTGAAGAAGGGCAGCACGATTCTGCTGGATGATGGCCTGATCGGCCTGCGCGTCGATGAGGTAGAGGGCAGTGAGATCCACTGCACCGTGACCAATGGAGGGCCGGTTTCCAATCACAAGGGAGTCAACATCCCCGGTGCGGATCTGTCCATGCCGTTCATCAGTGAACAGGATCAGTCGGACATCGAGTTCGGATGCCGGCTCGGCTTTGATTTCCTCTCTGCCTCCTTCGTCCGCAATGCGGAGGATATCCGTCAGATCCGCGAGATTCTGGACTCGCATGGCAGCAAGATGAAGATCATCGCGAAGATCGAGAACATGCAGGGAATCCGGAACCTGAAGGAGATCATCTGGGAGGCGGACGGCATCATGGTGGCGCGCGGTGACCTTGGCGTTG
>CADBOY010000298.1 GCA_902796405.1 uncultured Lachnospiraceae bacterium
CATCTCGTGAAACTTCCACGTCGTATTGACATGGAGGAAGGGAAATGGCGGCTTCTCGGGGTAGAAAGCCTTGAGGGCGAGATGCAGCATCACCGTGCTGTCCTTGCCGATGGAATAGAGCATCACCGGTTTCTCGCACTCCGCTGCTACCTCACGTATGATATAGATCGCTTCTGCTTCCAGCTTATCCAGATGAGATAATTGACTCATAACAATCCTTCCTGTATATAAGATTTCATTGACTCTCTGACGCCAGGTTTCTAATACTGATTCGAGCTCCGATCGTCCACCCGGATCGTCTTCCTGCTGCCTTCCGACTCAATGGTCCATTCGCTGATATGACCGTTTTTCTGATATGTCATTCGAGACCCCATGCCGCCGATATCCGCGCCGAGGAAAAACTGAATGGCTCCCACCGGGCAGACCTTCAGACAAGAGGTACATCCCCAGCAGTCCTCGGGAATCCGGAGAAAAGCCTTGCCATTCCTTTTCCAGATCAGATTGCCGGGGCACTCCCCGGCACATCTCATGCAGGAAATGCATTTGCTCTGATCAATCCGGATACTCATACGCCGGCCTCCCTTCCTTCTTCTCTGACCGGAAGATCCGGCGCATCGCCATGGGCATATTCGGAAGTCTCCACCAGCGGCCTTCGGAGGATTTCCAGTCTGCCATCCCGATACCTGGAATTGACGTAACAGTCAAACCGACTGTCCTTGTCCGGATGACTGGCATTTTCTCCGAAGATATGCCATCTCGTCTCCTTCCTCGCCTTCATGTGTGCGATAAGATCCCGGCAGACGGTAAGCCGGTCGCGGATCTCATAGATATGGAGAAGATCGAACATATCCTCCGCTCTCAGCGTCTCCGTCAGCGCTTCGATCTGGGCGATCCGCGCATCCGCGATCGCAAGCCCGCTCTCATTGTACCGGTAATCGGTCCGGATGCCGCCTGCATATTCATCCATCACCTTCTGCATGGCCTCCTCGGCCTGCCCGATGGTAATAGCACTCTCCGGATTGTTGAGACAGGTCTCGTATCCACGGATTTCTTTTTCATCCGCTGGCGCCGGCTGCGGGAAGTCTTTCCGCTGACTGAGATCCTTCAGGATACTCTCTGCTGCAATCTCCCCTTCCGCCAGCGATCCGGTCACGTACTTCTGCGGCGCTCCTCCCGCCACATCCCCGGCAGCATACAGCCCCGGCAGCGTTGTCCTGCGTCCGGTATCCACCCAGAAGCCGCCCGCCGTTTGACCGCCCGTCACATAGGGTTCCGTTCCTTCGATCTCCGTGTCTGCCTCTGACGGACCGCGGCCGGACTCCATCCACTTCAGAGTCTGGGAAGGAGCCATATTGAGATAAGCCTTGTACAGATCCTGCTCCATTTCCCTGGAAATCCCGCTTGTCTTAAGGAAACACGGTCCTCTCCCGTCCCGGTTCTCCGACACGGTTCCGTAGATTCTCCCGGCCGTCGTCAGCCCATACCGCTCTTCATACACTTCGCCGAGCGAATTGATCTGTTTCGCGTGGACGCCCTGAGCAATCGTTCCTGTCGGTGCAATGGTATCCTTGCAGCGGAGTGCGACAAACCGGTTCTCCATCGTGGTCATCTCGGCGCCGGCCCGGATGCCCATGGCATATCCCGCGCCGGTATTAAATGGCGGATACCACATCTTATGCCTGGAGAATCCGGGATTGTTCGGCCGGTACAGCCCTGCCGCGCCGCCGGTCGCAATCAGCACGGCTTTGGCATCGATATCAACGGCCGTCTCTTCGCGGATCAGAAATCCCGTAGCTCCTGTCACCCGGATCCCGTCTTCCTCCGGAACCGTCTTCAGTGCCGTGATATTGACATGCTCCAGGACGGATACCGTTTTCTGGGAAAGGGCGGATTTTGCCAGAAGCGGCTTGATATTCTCTCCGTTGATCTTGATATTCCGCCATCCTCTGGCGGCATAGGAACCGTTTTCATCCCGGAGAATCACGAGCCCCTGCTTTTCCAGCTCCCGCGTGATCCGGTTCACTCTTTCTGCCAGGGTCCGGATGAGATCCTTTCTGACGATCCCTTCACCGTCCCGCTCCGCATACTCCACATAATCTTCCGGTGTGTGTCCGTCCGTGATATAGAAGTTCAGCGCGTTGACTCCTGCAGCAAGACATCCGCTGCGCCGGATTCCGGCTTTTTCGGCAATCAGCACGCTGCGATTGCCTTCCGCGCCGAGTACCGAAGCCGCCCAGCAGCCCGCTGTTCCTCCCCCGATGATCAGGATGTCTGTATGAAGATGTTTTACCTTGAGTTTTCTGCCTGACATATCCTGTCCTCTTCTCTTTTATGAAACATAGGAAGACATTTCCGGTCCACCGGAATGAAATGACATCCGGATTTATGATGAATGGCAAAAGAAGAAACGCTGATCGCCCGCGCTGCTCTGCCAGATGATGCCTCTTGCGAAACGCACTGCTCTTAAATATTTAAAGCAGGATCAGAAACAGGCCGGCAGCTGCAGATCCAAGCAGAAGCAGCGTCTGATCCGCTTTTCTTGACGAGAGATAAAGATCCGCCGCGGCCACAGCCATCGTGATGAGAATCGCCGTCATTCCGCTGTGACCCAGGTTCGCGGCGGCCGTTGATGCGGTCTTCATCATCGTCACAATGACTCCGCCGAGAAGGCCGCTGATGATCGGCCGGATCCACCGGCTCACCATCCGGAAAAAGGAAACATCTTCAAAGGTGCGGAAGATCCAGAATACGACGCCGAATACCACGCCGGATGCCGCCGTGCTCACGGCAAAACCCGCGGCAGCTCCGGCGATTCCCGGCAGGACCCCGCTCTTTGATCCGACCAGGTAGCCGGTTCCTGCCAGAATCTTGCAGAGAATCGAACCCGGAAGGACATTCGCAATCGGAACCAGGAGGCTGTAGAAATCATTGCTGGAGACCATACGCGTATTCACAAAGAGTCCGTCTGCCACGGACAGATAGGCGTCGCCTCCGCCAAATGACATGAGTGAGGAGAGAAATCCCCGGAACAGATAGACTGCGCCATCACCGATCAGTAGCAGCGCCGGGGCAGCGAGCACCGCGGCAAAAGCGGCCCATGCCAGGGTTTCTTTTAATATAGAAGCAACGGATTTGCGATCGGCTATTTTTCCATCACGGCGCGCTGCTTCACCGGTTTCTGTCTTCGCCCGGTGAAGGATCCGCCCGCCCGCATACAGGATGATCATGACCAGGAAGGATAATGCCAGCACCTGGAAGGTGGAAAGGCGGATAAAACGGTCCGCTCCGTTCACATGAAACAGCTTCAGCAGATTACGGCCGCCCGTAAGCACGAAGACCACCGTCATGATCAGAAGAGAAACTGCCTGATTGGTCCGCCCCAGTTTTCTGGATTTCTTCGCCGTCTTCATTCCGTACGCCGCAAGGAGACTGGAGATAAATCCTCCCAGACCAATGGAGAGATACTGGATCAGACTCAGTGCAGCGCCTTCCGACTGGGAAGCTGCTGCCAGAATGAGAACCATAAGAAAAACACCGGGAAAA
>CADBOY010000299.1 GCA_902796405.1 uncultured Lachnospiraceae bacterium
CATTGATGAAGTGGAAGGACAGATTATGAAATGGGTGGAATCGAAGATCCTCCCCTATATCGATCAGCTCCTGCCGGCGCTGACCAGCGGAATCCTGAGTATGATTCAGTTTTTCGCGGATTTTCTGATCGGTCTGGTCGCCGCGGCCTATATCCTGGCCGCGCGGAAGCGTCTTCGCGCGCAGATGCACATGATCATTCACGCGCTGCTTCCACCCCGTGGTGCGGCATGGCTGAGCCATGAGCTGAACTACACAGATCGGATGTTCGGCGGTTTCCTGATTGGCAAGATTGTAGACTCGGCGATCATCGGGGTACTCTGCTTTATTGGCTGCACACTTCTCAGGATCCCTAATACGATTCTCGTTTCTGTCGTCGTCGGCGTCACGAATATCATCCCTTTCTTCGGACCGTACATCGGCATGATCCCGTCGGCGCTGATCATCTGTCTTGATTCGCCGGTCCGGGCACTGATCTTTCTTGTCTTTGATATCCTTCTTCAGCAGATTGACGGCAATATAATCGGCCCCCGGATTCTGGGAGACCGGACCGGACTGTCCGGGCTCGCTGTGCTGTTCTCCATTATCCTGTTCGGCGGTCTGTGGGGATTTGTCGGCATGGTCGTTGGAGTTCCTCTGTTCGCCGTGATCTATGATATCCTCAAGCAGATCGTAAACTGGGGCCTGCGGAGGAATGGAAAAATCAGCCTGAGAGAGCAGTATGACGCTTCATTTCACAGGAAGCCGCCGGTTACGGCAGAAGAACTCGTGGAGCGGACGAAGAATACGGTCCGCGGCAAGAGAAATCACCACCGCACAGAAAGCTTTCGGAAATGATGCCGGGATCCGCAGCAGAGGCGGGAAATGCGCCACACATGAAAGATAAAGCAGGATACTAATTCGTGTACTCAATATAAATGTGCGGAATGGATCAGAAAATTTGATACAATCATAGGAAATGGTAAAATGTTCACAAAATCGGGTTGTCCTCGGCAGATAAAAAGTGTAAAATGGCTAAATAAGTTGTCGGAAAGATTTGCAAAAATCTCTTCATCATAAGTCAATGTGTCATAGAGGAGGAATTGCATGGAAGTTGATCTGCAAAGTTTGATCGATAAGATCAAGAATGACGGAGTTGCCGCGGCAGAAAAGTCAGCGGAACAGAAGAAGGCAGAGGCTGAGGCTTCCGCAGAGAAGATCATCGCGGATGCCCGTTCGGAGGCGGCAAAGATCCGCGCGCAGGCGGAGGAAGATAACAAGCGGTTCGTCAAGGCCAGCGAAGATGCCATCCGGCAGGCCAGCAGGAATCAGCTGATCAGTTTTCGTGACAGTGTCACGAAGGAGCTGGATGCGGTGATCAAGGATTCCGTGAACCAGAGCTATTCCCAGGACACGCTTCTTGCCCTGATTCCGAAGGTGGTCGAGGCCTGGGCAAAGAATCCGGAGACAGAGTCGCTGGAAGTTCTCCTGAATCCGGAAGACTTACGGAGTATGGAAACCAATCTCAAAGCCGCGCTCAGGGATAAGCTCACTGCAGGAGTTACCCTGAAAGAAGACGATCAGATCGGCAGCGGGTTCCGGATTGCCGCGAAAGACGGAACTGCATACTATGATTATTCCGCCGAAGCGGTGGCCAATCTTCTTTCGAAGTATCTGAACCCGAAGGTGGCGGAACTGATGAAGGAAGTTGGGAGAGAATGAGCCAATACTATCTTTTATCACAGCTTCCTGCTCTGGAACCATATGATGGGAAGGGGCAGATGCCGATTACGGAGGAGCGTTTCCAGGAAAACTGCTCCCGCTTCCTGGGGGCAAAGGAGATGGCAATTCTGAATTCCATTTCCCTGATTCCCCCTAAGGAAGAAAAGCCGTCCGGCTCCCGTCTGGTTGACGCCTGGAATCATGCAGAGAGACAGCTTCGGCTTGCGCTTGCCATGGTTCGGGCCGGAAAGATGGGAAAGACCTATTCGGCCGTCAATGAAGGAATTCCTTCCGATGTGATGCAGGTTGCCAGTACGGCGGTGGATCAGGCAGATCCGATGAGCGCAGAGGATTATCTGAACCGTTACCGCATGGATATTCTGAATCGCATCCGGCCGGAGGACAGTTTCAGCGAGGAAGCGGTATACTGTTATGCCCTGAGACTGAAGCTTCTGGAACGTATTCGGCTTTTTGATGCGGATCGCGGCCGCAAATCCTATCAGAAGATTTACACTTCCATCCTGAACGGAAGTGGTACAGGAGATAAAGTATGACGGATACTAAAGGCAGAGTTGCCGGCATCAACGGAAACATGGTGTCGGTAGAATTTGATGGCAATGTTTCCATGAATGAAGTGTGCTACGTGGTGACGGGAGGAACGCGCCTGAAAAGCGAAGTCATCCGGATCCGCGGAAACATGGCACAGATTCAGGTCTATGAGATGACGAAGGGAATCGCGGCTGGCGATCCGGTAGAATTTACCGGTGATCTGCTTTCCGCGGAACTTGGTCCGGGTCTTCTGGGTCAGGTCTATGACGGACTGCAGAACCCGCTTCCGCTTCTTGCACAAAAGGCCGGATGGTTCCTGGAAAGAGGAGTCTATGTCAATCCTCTTGATACAGAGAAGAAATGGGATTTCACGCCGGTGGCCAGACCGGGTGACCGACTGAGAGCCGGGGAGTATATCGGTACTGTTCCCGAAGGGGCGTTTACCCACAAGATCTTCATTCCCTTCTATTTACTCGGCACCTATACGTTGAAATCCATCGTACCGGCCGGCGCTTATACGATCCATGAACCGATTGCGGTCATCGCGGACGAAAGCGGAAAAGAGACTGAGATTACGATGTCCTTCCGGTGGCCGGTCAAGAGAGCGATCAACTGCTACGCAGAGCGTCTTGCACCGACCGAGACCATGGAGACCAAGGTCCGGCTGATCGACTCCTTCTTCCCGGTTGCCAAGGGCGGTACCTACTGTATTCCTGGCCCGTTCGGCGCAGGCAAGACGGTGCTGCAGCATACGACTTCCCGCTATGCGGATGTGGATATCGTGATCATCGCAGCATGCGGAGAGCGTGCCGGTGAGGTCGTTGAGACCCTGACAGAATTCCCGGAGCTGACCGATCCGAAGACCGGACGGTCCCTGATGGAGCGGACCGTGATCATCTGCAATACTTCTTCCATGCCGGTGGCGTCCCGTGAAGCTTCAGTCTATACGGCGGTGACTCTGGCAGAGTACTATCGGCAGATGGGACTTCATGTTCTCCTGCTGGCCGATTCCACATCCCGATGGGCACAGGCTCTTCGTGAGATGTCCGGCCGTCTGGAAGAGATCCCCGGTGAGGAAGCATTCCCGGCATACCTGGAGTCCTATATCGCATCGTTCTATGAGAGAGCCGGCTATGTCCGCCTTCCCGATGGATCCTTTGGTTCCGTCACCATCGGCGGTACGGTATCTCCGGCCGGTGGTAACTTCGAGGAGCCGGTCACTCAGGCAACCCTGAAGGTGGTCGGTGCATTCCACGGACTTTCCCGGGAGCGGTCGGATGCCAGAAAATATCCGGCTATCGATCCGCTGATCTCCTGGTCGAAGTACGACAGCGTCGTACCGGAAGAACAGATTGAGTACTGCCGCTCCGTGATGAAGCATGGTGTCGAAGTCGGATCGATGATGAAGGTCGTCGGCGAAGAGGGAACCAGTCTTTCCGATTTCGTGACTTACCTGAAGTCGGAGCTCCTGGATGCGGTCTATTTCCAGCAGAACTCCTTCGATCCCGTCGATGCGGACTGCGGTGTTGACCGTCAGCGCTATGTCATCCGCAAACTTCTCCGGATTCTCGGATCCACCTATAATATGAAGGAGAAGGATGAAGCGCGTGCTTACTTTAACTCCCTTCGTCAGAAATTCATCGACTGGAACTATACCGCGTTCGGAAGTGATGATTTCAAGAAGAGAGAAGCGGAGATTGACGAGATTTATACTTCCGGCGACGGCAAAATGGATGCGGAAGCAGAAAAGCTGTTGTAAAGGTGGGAGAGAATGAACAAAGTTTATAATCGAATTGAATCCATCACCGGCAGCGTGATCACGGTTCGTGCCGAGGGCGTGAGATACAACGAACTGGCAGAGATTACGACCCGGTTTGGAAAATCCCTTGCCGAAGTCAACAAGATTGACGGAGACATCGTTTCACTCCAGGTATTCGCCGGTGGACGAGGTGTATCAACAGGCGATGAAGTGCGTTTCCTCGGCCACGAGATGGAAGTCTCCTTCAGCGATGACCTCCTGGGACGAATCTTCAACGGATCCGGAGAACCGAGAGATAACGGACCGGCTCTTCATGAGAATCTGAAGCCGATCGGCGGTCCTTCCGTCAATCCGTCCAAACGTATTCTCGCAAACCGCATGCTGCGGACCAATATTCCGATGATCGACGTGTTCAACACGCTGGTCGTCTCTCAGAAGCTGCCGATCTTCTCTATCTCCGGTGAGCCGTATAACCAGCTCCTTGCGAGAATTGCCATGCAGGCAGATGCGGATGTCATCGTTCTCGGCGGTATGGGCCTGAAGTATGATGACTTCCTCTATTTCAAGGAAACACTGGGAAATGGCGGCGCGCTCAGCAAAACCGTGATGTTTATTCACACGGCAGCTGATCCGACCGTAGAATGCATCAAGATTCCGGATATGGTACTGGCTGTAGCAGAACAGTTCGCTCTGCAGGACAAGGATGTTCTGGTGCTGCTGACCGATATGACGAACTTCGCGGATTCCCTGAAGGAAATCGCCATCACTCAGGAACAGGTACCTTCTAACCGTGGATATCCTGGTGATCTTTATTCCCAGCTTGCCTCCCGTTATGAGAAGGCAGTTGACTTTGCCGGTTCCGGCTCCATCACGATCCTGGCCGTCACGACGATGCCGGGCGATGATGTCACTCATCCGGTCCCCGATAATACCGGATATATCACCGAAGGTCAGTATTATCTGAAGGACGGAAGAATTGAACCCTTTGGTTCCCTCTCCCGACTTAAGCAGAACGTCAATGATAAGACGAGAAAAGATCATCGGGCTCTGATGGATGGTATGATTCGTCTGTATTCTGACTATAAGAATACGCTTGAGAAGAAGAGCATGGGATTCATGATGACCAAGTGGGATGAGAAGCTTCTCAAATACGGCGAGCTGTTTGAGACAAAGATGATGGATCTGTCCATCAATATTCCGCTGGAACAGGCTCTGGATCTTGGCTGGGAGATTCTGGCCGATTGCTTTGAAAAGTCAGAAACAGGCATCAAATCGGAGCTGATCGAAGAGTTCTGGCCGAAATGATGGAGGAGGGCCATAGATGGCAAAACTCAAACTGACAAAAAATGAGCAGAAAGCGCAGAAAGACGCCCTCCGGATGTATCAGCGCTACCTCCCGACTCTGACACTGAAGAAGCAGCAGCTGCAAAGTGAGATCCGAACCATTGAGGCGGAAGCCATCTCGGTCCGGAAGCAGAGAGAAGCCCTGGAGAAGGAATTCGATGTATGGATCGGCGTATTCGGCGAGGAATCCGCATTTACGCCGGGGCTGGTGACGGTCCGGAATATCCGGAAGGGAACCGGCAACATTGCCGGCGTAGCCATCCCTGTCTTCGAGGGTGCAGAGTTCTCCCGCGGAGAGTATGATCTGTACTCCACCCCTCTCTGGGTAGATCTGGCGGCCGATAAAATGGAGGAGGCTCTGTCTCTGGATCTTCGGGCATCTGTCCTTGATGAACAGGTCCGTCTTCTGCGCAAGGAACTCTTGACTACCTCTCAGCGGGTGAATCTTTTCGAGAAAGTGAAGATCCCGGAGGCGAAGGCAAACATCAAGAAGATCTCCGTCTATCTCGGAGACCAGCAGGTGAGTGCCGTTGTCCGGTCAAAGATCTCCAAGAAGAAGATCGAGCAGAGGAATGCTCAGGCATCCGGTGTGAGAGGGGAGGTGGCAATATGATCCTCCCGATGAAAAAAGTATCCATTCTGATGCTGGACAGTGAGAAAGACGAGGCCATGAAGAAGGTTCGATCCCTCGGTCTCATTCACATTGACCAGAAGAAGATGACGGGTGAGAAGTACGGGCTCCTTCACGATGAAGCGGTAGCTCTGCGGGATGCCGTGCAGCTTCTCACCGAGTATGCCGGGAAGAACAAAAAGAAGGGAGCGGATACGCAGAATGCCGATCTCACCAGAGATCAGGCGCTGCAGACGGCCAGAGAAGTACTGCGGTTATCGGAGGAAAAAAAGTCTGACAGCAGCGAGATCCGAAGACTTCATACCGAACTGGACCGACTGAAATTCTACGGAAATATCAATCCCGAAGATTTCGCCTATCTCTCTGAGAAAGGAATCGATCTTTCCCTCGTGGAGATGTCCAGGGATGATTACCAGAATCTCCCGGATGACGTGAAGACCATTTTCCTGAATCAGAATAAATCAACGATGCGGGTCGTGGTGATCCGGGAGAAGGGCGATGAACCGGTAGCCCTGCCGGCCAGCGCCAGACGGATCGATCTGCCGGAGTCCTCCAGCGAGGATATGCGGACGGAGATCACTTCTCTTGAGGAAAAGAACAAACGCATTGATGAGGAAATCCTGACCTATGTAAAGTATCTCGGCGCCCTGAAAAAGGCGCAGAAACTGAACGCGAAGGATTCTGAATTCGAGGCGTATCTTGAGGGACTGGACTCGGAGCTCCTTGCCGGGGAAAAGCCAAAGGATCTGAGCCTTGCGCTTTTAAATGGCTATATTCCGGCAGAAGATCTGCCTCGTCTCCAGAAAGCGGCGAAGGCGGAATCCTGGGGCCTGATCTCTGAGGATCCGACTCCGGAGGACAATGTTCCGACCAAACTGAGGAATAACCGGTTTGCGAGTCTGATCTATCCGCTCACCGACTTCCTCGGAACGGTGCCTGGTTATTATGAGTACGATATTTCCGGCTGGTTTCTGGTCTTTATGCTGATTTTTTTCGGCATCATCTTCGGAGACGGCGGATATGGACTGCTCATTACCGGCGCTGCCGTAGCACTGATTCTGAAGCAGCGCTCTGAGAAGAAAAAGGCCGCGCAGGTGGATTACCTGCTTCTGGCATTCGGACTGGCGACCGTGGCCTGGGGAACAATCACCTGTACGTGGTTTGGCATTCCCATGGACATCCTGCCGGGATGGCTGAAGGCAATCTCGCTTCCGATCTTCTCGAACGCTTATGAGGATGTGCTCTGGTATCCGTTCTGGACGAACGGGAAAGCCGGCCTTACGACCGCGCAGAATATACAGATTCTGTGCTTCTCACTGGCCCTGGCGCAGCTTTCGATCGCCCATATCATCGGTATTATCCGGAACCGGCATTCTCTGAGTCTCCTGGGAGACCTCGGCTCACTGATGCAGCTGATCGGCATGTTTTATGTCGTGCTCACGGTCGTTGTGAGCGGAGCTGTATTCGGATTCCACCGCGTGATATTCGGGATCCCGGTAGGAAAAGTATCGATCGCACTGGTCGGTATTGGATTTGTCATTTATTTCATATTCGGAAGTTATGAGGGATCGGTGAAGGATTCGGTCCTTGACAGTCTGAAGAATATCATATCAATGCTGCTTGGCGTGGTGAATGTGTTCTCCGATATTGTGTCCTACATCCGTCTGTGGGCAGTAGGACTGGCCGGTGCAGCAATCTCACAGACGGTAAACAGCATGGCAGGGCCGATGCTGGGACACCTTGTGCTGTTCCTCCTCGGCGTCGTTATCCTGCTGTTCGGCCATGGCCTGAACATCATCCTGAACGTGCTGTCCGTTGTCGTGCATGGCGTACGACTGAACACATTGGAATTTTCTTCCCACATGAATATTTCCTGGAGCGGTCATAAGTATGAGCCGTTCAGGGAGTGAAATTTTCACATGTACAGATCCTGCTGACAGTCTCTGTAAGACAATGTCAGAGGAACCACTCAAAGAAAAAGGAGAAATACGATGGATTTAGGAATGTTAGGAACGGCTCTGGTTATGGGCATTTCCGCTCTTGGTTCAGCAATTGGTATCGGCATTGCCGGCCAGGCAGCCATCGGCGCATGGAAGCGCTGCTATATGACAAATAAGGAAGCACCGTTCATCCTGACCGTCTTTGCCGGTGCACCTCTTACCCAGACGATCTATGGTTTCCTGTTGATGCAGCAGATGAAGGCAAGCGGTGCAGACCCGGCCTTCCTTCTGGGCCTTGGAATCGCATCCGGCCTGGCTATGTGTATGTCCGCTGTCGCACAGGGCAAGGCTGGTGCAGCTGGTTCAGATGCTCTGGGTGAGACCGGAAAAGGATTCTCCCTCTACATCATGGTCGTTGGTCTCTGCGAGACAGTTGCTCTGTTCGCACTAGTATTCAGTATGGTAGCATTGGGATAAATGCTCCGTCAGATCGGAAGATGGAAGCTGTAGGCTGGCGTGATTCCGTCAGCCTTCCGCCAGATATAAGAAAAACCCGCCTTCGGGCGGGTTTTTCTTATAACTGGCGGAAGGCTGGTTCCGAATGAATGGTACGAAAAATTTATCGGGTCGATGAGCTGGGCAGAAAGATGCCCGGCTTTTTTTGTGTGAAAAACAAAAGGAACGGCAGACCGCCAGCTCTTTTTCATGCCGATGTATTAATTATTCTAAAAATAAAATAATGGAATAATAACAATACCAGGTAAAATATTATATATAAAATTAAATTTCATAATTATGAACATATTGACACGTTAAATAAGATATAGTATAATTTAATCGCAATGAGGTAATAAAGTAAACAATGAAATCAGAATAACGGAGGCAGCTCATGTACAACGAAATATACCGTATGAATCGCCCGGAAAATGAACCCAACTGCACTTATCGGGAAGGAACTCCTGAGCGGAAAGCGCTGATGGAAGAGGTAAAGCGTCAGGCAAAGCTTGTCGTAGACATTCCGATGGTGATTGGCGGGCGTGAAATCTTTCTGGAGAAGGTGATAACCATTGCGGAGCCGCACCGCACCAGCAACGAGATTGCCCGCGTTCATCTGGGCGGAGAAGAAGAGCTGAAGGCGGCGGTAGAATCCTCGCAGAAAGCGGCGAAGATGTGGTCCATGATGCCGATGTCCTCCCGAATCTCCGTATTCCGCAAGGCGGCGGATCTTCTCTCCGGCAAGTACCGCAATCAGGTCCTCGCGGCGACCATGCTCGGGCAGAGCAAGAATATGTGGGAAGCGGAAATTGACATTGCGGAGC
>CADBOY010000300.1 GCA_902796405.1 uncultured Lachnospiraceae bacterium
GGAGTTTCATCTGTCGTCGCCGTACATCTCCAAATACATCCGGGAAAAATCCGGGAAGACGTTCGGCGAGCAGGTCATGAATGTCCGCATGAAGCGTGCCAAGACGCTGTTGCGCAACACCAATATGACGGTGGAGAATATCTCCAGTCAGATTGGCTATCAGAATGTAGAGAATTTTAACCGCCAGTTTAAGAAGAAGTACCAGATGACGCCGGTCCAGTACCGGAGCAGAGGGGGAGAGCAGGGATGAATGCGGCAGAGGCCATAGTGCGGTGCCTCGAGGAAGAGGGCATCACGAAGATCTTCGGGATTCCCGGCGTGGCAATCGCACCGTTCTATGAGGCACTGTATCACAGTGAGACCATCGAGCAGGTTCTGATGCGGCAGGAGCAGAACGCCGGGCATGCTGCAAGCGGGTATGCGCGCATATCCCGGCGGCCGGCGGTATGTGTGACATCATCCGGCCCCGGTGCGACAAATCTGATCACCGCGCTGGCCACCGCTTACGCGGACAGCATTCCGATCATCGCAATCACGGGCCAGGTGGAGAGTCACCTTCTTGGGCGCGACGTTTTTCAGGAAGCGGATATGAGAGGCGCGACAGAGTCATTCGTCAAGTACAGCTATCTGGTGCAGAATGCCGATGATATCCCGCGCATCATGAAGGAAGCATTCTACATCGCCAGCACCGGGCGCAAGGGCCCTGTGCTGATCGATATTCCCGCGGACGTGCAGCGCGCCCAGCTGAAGAAGCCATTCACCTATCCTTCGGAAGTCAGTATCCGGGGCTATAAGCCGAACACCCGGGGCAATGGTCAGCAGATGGCGAAGGTGGTTGAAGCGATCAATCATTCGAAAAAACCGCTGATTGTTGCCGGCGGCGGCGTGATTCTGGGAAATGGCGAAAAGCTGGTGACGGCATTCTGCGAGAAAAATCAGATTCCGCTGGTCACTACCATGATGGGCGTAGGAGTTGCGGCAAAGAGCAACCCGCTCTACTTCGGTATGCTGGGAAATAACGGCAAGCCTTATGCAAACCGTGCGGTAGCCAGCAGCGATCTGCTGATCGTCGTCGGAGCAAGAATTGCCGACCGCGCGGTTCCCCGCCCGGAGAACCTGGAAAAATCGGTCAAGGTTATTCACATCGATATCGATTCCGCCGAAATCGGCAAGAACCTGGGTCCTACGCTTCCGCTGGTCGGTGATGTCTGCGAGATTTTCCGGGAGCTTCTCACTGCGGATGTTCATATCGATACTACCGCCTGGCTGAGCAGTCTGGAGGAGATGAAGCACAGCACCGTCGATCACCGCAAGTTCAGCGAACTCGGTGTCAATCCGATGCTGATGGTGAAGACGCTCACCGAGAAGATGGAGGACGACGCGATATACGTCGCGGACGTCGGACAGAATCAGCTCTGGTCGGCGGACAACTATGTGATGAAGCAGGGCCGTTTCCTGACGACGGGGGGCATGGGGACGATGGGCTATTCCATCCCTGCCGCGCTCGGCGCCAAGCTCTGCCGTCCGGAGGCGCAGGTGGTCGCGGTATGCGGGGACGGATCGTTCCAGATGTCGATGAATGAGCTGGCCACCATCGCGGTCAATCATGTGAATGTGAAGGTGCTGGTTGTGAAGAACCGGTATCTGGGGCTGGTCCGTGAATATCAGGAGAAGCATTACGACAGCCACTATTCCGGTGTCCGCCTGCATGATTATCCGAAACACGAGAAGATTGCCGAAGCGTATGATATGGATTATTTTGAGTGCTCGGACAACGAGTCTCTGCCCGGCGTCATCGATCAGTTCCTCGCGAG
The DNA here is from genome assembly GCA_902796405.1 of uncultured Lachnospiraceae bacterium. GTDB lineage: Bacteria > Bacillota > Clostridia > Lachnospirales > Lachnospiraceae > UBA3305. The sequence continues at coordinate 1,815 of CADBOY010000300.1, forward strand.
CGGGAGAGCGTCGCTCCTGGTCTGCAATGTGGACAGCGCGAATAACACTGTCTGATACAGGGAACTGATTCGGCCAATGATTGCTGCGGGGAACTGATTCGGGCCAATGATTGCTGCCGGGGAGGCGGCTCATGTCTCTCCGGCATGCGGAGGTAAAAGATGAAGGGTATCTTTTCTGTACTGGTGGAGAATAAGGACGGTGTCCTGTCCCAGATCTCAGGGCTGTTTGCCCGGCGGGGGTTCAATATTGATTCGCTCGCTGTCGGTGAGACGGATAAGCATGACGTCTCAAGCATGACAATCGTCTCGACGGGAGATCAGAGGACGATCGATCAGATTGAAAAACATCTCAACAAGAAGCTGGACGTCATCAAGGTGCGGCGTCTGGATGAGACGAAGAGCATCACACTGGAGATGATGCTGATCAAGGTTTCCTGCAACCTGAACAACCGCGCGCAGCTGATCGAGCTGTGCAGCTGCATGGGTGCGAAGATGATGCACGTCTCGGCCAAGAATATGACCATTGAGCTGCATGCCGCGCCGGATGTCATTGAGGAGTTTATCGAACTGGTGAGAAGCTTTGGCATTCTGGAACTGCAGAGAACCGGAACGATTGCCATGCTGAAGGGGTGACAGGAAGGAATACAGATGGAAGCTTCATGGGTAATCCGCGCGAAACGCGCGGATTTTTACGGTCTGGCAGACCGATTCGGACTGGACCCGGTTGTCATCCGCTGCATAGCGAATCGCGGCGCAGCCTCGGAGGCGGAGATCCGGCGGTACCTGGAAGCGGACTGGCGGGATGAATACGATCCGCACCGGATGCTGGGGGCGGAGCAGGCGGCGTCGGAGATCCTGGAAGCGGTGCGATCCGGCGAAAAGATTATGATTGCGTCCGACTATGATGTGGACGGGGTGATGTCCGGCCGGATTTTCCTCGAGTCGATCCGCGATGCCGGAGGAGATGTGTTCCAGCGGGCGCCGAACCGGATCCGGGAAGGATATGGCTTAAGCCGCAGCATGGTCGAGGATGCCGCGGCGCAGGGCGTATCCGTCATTGTGACCTGCGACAACGGAATCGCGGCATTTGAAGCAGCAAAGCGGGCGGAAGAACTGGGGATCCGGCTGATCATCACCGATCACCACGAGTGTCAGTTCGAGGTCACCCCGGAGGGAAAGCCGGTGACCGGCGCAGATGGAGGGAAAATCTACCGCTTCCCGAAGTCCTCTGTCGTCGTCGACCCGCATCAGCCGGGGGAGACGTATCCGTTCAAGGGGCTGTGCGGAGCCGGAGTGGCCTATAAGGTCTGCCGTCTTCTCTATGAGCTGCAGGGCAGACCGAGGGAGGAGTCGCTGCATCTGCTGGAATACGCTGGCATTGCAACAGTCGTGGATGTCATGGATCTGGTAGATGAAAACCGGATTCTGGCGAAGGAAGCTCTGGTGCGTGTCCCGAGAACGGAAAATCCCGGCCTTCGCGCTCTTCTGTCGCTCTACCGGCTGGATGGAAGAGAGAAACTGGCTGCCTGGCATTTCGGCTTTGAGATCGGCCCCTGCCTGAACTCTGCGGGCCGTCTGGCGGACGCGGGCATGGCCATGGATCTGCTGGATGCGTCCGAAGAAGAAGCGCCGGCTCTTGCCAGAAAGCTCAAGGAGCTCAACGATTCCCGGAAATCCATGACCGCCGAGGGGGTGGAATCGGCTGAGCGCTGGATTGCTTCACGGCCAGCTCTGGATGATGTTCTGGTCATTCCCGTGCCGGATCTGCATGAGAGCATTGCCGGACTCACTGCCGGAAAACTGCGTGAAAAATACCATCACCCGGTGATTGTGCTGACGCGCAGCGGCCATGGCGACTGGAAGGGCTCCGGGCGCTCGGTGGAGAGCTGGGATATGTTCGCGCATCTGATGGAGTGCCGGTCTCTGATGACGAAGTTCGGAGGGCATCCGATGGCGGCTGGTCTGTCTCTCCCCGAGGAGAATAGTGATGCGTTCCGTGCCCGGCTGAACGAAACCAGCGGTTTGACAGAGGATGACTTTAAACCTATAATAAAACGCGATGCGGCCATGCCGATTGACTATATCCGGCCGGCCCTGATCGAACAGTTAAAGCTGCTGGAGCCGTGTGGAAAAGGCAATCCGGACCCGCTGTTCGCAGAGAAGGATTTCCATATTCTGAGTGCCAGGCTCCTGGGGAAACAGGCCAATGTTCTGAAGCTCTCGGTACAGAATTCCGCCGGCTGCCGGATGGACGCCGTCTGGTTCGGACCTCGGGAGGATTTTGAAGATACGGTCCGCGGAGAATATGGAGAAGATTCTCTGCGCGCACTCTACGGAGGACGTGATCCGGGGGTCCATCTGATGCTGGCCTACGTGCCCGTTATGGATGACTACTGGGATCCGCCTCAGATTCAGATGCAGATTCAGGCCATTGGAAGAGCGATCTGATCAAAAACAGCCGCCGGGGCAGAGGCGGCGGAATGGAGATAACATGAAGAAACTGGAAGATTATGTCATCAGTATACCGGATTTTCCAAAGGAAGGTATTATCTTCCGGGACGTGACGGGCATCCTTCGCGACGCGGATGGCCTTCAGCTTGCCATCGATGATCTGACAAAGATGCTGAAGGACGTGGACTGCGACGTGATCGTCGGTCCCGAATCCCGCGGATTCATCTTCGGCGTTCCTGTGGCTTACAATCTGAAGAAGCCGTTCATCCCGATCCGCAAGAAGGGCAAACTTCCGCGTGAGACGATCTGCGAAACCTATGACCTCGAGTACGGCACGGCTTCCATCGAGATTCACAAGGAAGATATCCGTCCCGGCATGAAGGTGGCGATCATCGATGATCTGATTGCGACTGGAGGCACGACGGAGGCGATGATTCACCTTATTGAGCGGCTGGGCGGGAAAGTGGTCCGCTGCTGCTTTGTCATGGAGCTCGCTGGCCTGAAGGGACGTGAGAGACTGTCAGGATACAACATCGACAGCGCCATCATTTACAGCGGGAAATGATCACCAGTGCTTCGAATGGACAGCTGAAGCACATCCGGCAGATTGCCACGAGAGCGAAAACCAGACGGGAAGAGGGAGTCTTTCTGGTGGAAGGGCTCCGGATGGTGCGCGAAGCACCGGAAGACCGGCTGGAAAGCGTGCTCTGCAGTGAGCATTTCCTGGAAGAGGAAGATCACGCTCAGCTGGCCCGCCGGCTGCATGCGGAAGTAGTGAAAGATTCGGTATTCCGGTCCATCGCCGAGACCATCAGTCCGCAGGGAATTCTTGCCATCGTAAAGCAGGTGAAGTACACGGCTGAGGATCTCGTTCATGACGGCCGCCCGGTGATGATTCTCGAATCACTGCAGGATCCCGGCAATCTCGGCACCATCCTTCGGACGGGTGAGGGCGCAGGAATCGGCGGTGTGCTCATGAACCGCGGAACCGCGGATCTGTACAACCCGAAGACCGTTCGGGCCACCATGGGATCCATCTACCGGGTTCCTCATGTGATCTGCGAGAATCTTCCGGCAGAAGCCGCGCGGCTCAAGGACAGGAGATACCGGCTGTATGCTGCTCATCTTGATGGTAAGGTCAGCTATACGGATGTGGATTATCAAAGCGCACCATGTGCGTTCCTGATCGGGAACGAGGGAAATGGGCTGACCGACGAAGCGGCGTCTCTGGCCGATGTCCGGATCCGGATCCCGATGGAGGGCCAGGTGGAATCCCTGAATGCCTCCATCGCGGCATCTCTTCTGATGTACGAAGCGCTTCGCCAGCGCCGGATGAAACCCTGAAAATCGCCATTTGGAATAGAATGGATGCAAACACAGAAAAAGGTCCTTCCTCTCAGAGGAGGGGCCTTTTTCTATGTTTCCGTACACGGAAACAAA
>CADBOY010000301.1 GCA_902796405.1 uncultured Lachnospiraceae bacterium
ACAATGACGGCGATCTGTACTACTTCATGGATGTGACTACTTATGATCAGATTGCCCTCAGCAAGGAGCAGATCGGCGATTCTCTGAAGTTCGTCAAGGAGAATGAGATGGTGAAGATCTGCTCTCACAAGGGAGAGGTGTTCTCCGTGGAGCCGCCGCTGTTTGTTGAGCTTGAGATCACCGATACGGAGCCTGGATTCAAGGGCGATACGGCGACCGGAGCGAGCAAGCCGGCAACGGTAGAGACCGGAGCTCAGGTCATGGTGCCGCTCTTCGTTAACACTGGTGAGAAGATTAAGATCGATACACGGACGGGGGAATATCTGTCCAGAGTCTGATCGGATGTTCGGGAGCCCCCTCAGCGATGAGAGGGCTCTTTTTCTTTATCAGCTGGTTGTCCGGCAGTCCCCTGAGGCGCATCCGGGAAGGCACGGAATGCGGCAGACGGAGACGGTGCGGAAGGACCGGCTGAATCCACACAATAAGCACAGAAGGAGGAAAGACCGGTGGAAAGAAGAAATGCGTGGCTGTCCTACACGGAAGAGGAGAGAAAGGAACTTTTCGCACTGTCTGAGGACTACAAGAAATTTCTCTCAGCCGCAAAAACGGAGCGGGAGTTTGTGACGGAGTCGGTAAAGGCGGCGAAGAAAGCAGGTTATCAGGAACTGGGCGAGGTCATCCGCTCGGGGAAGAAGCTGTCTGCGGGGGACCGTGTCTACGCAACCTGGTACGGGAAGACGATGGCGATGTTCGTGATCGGGACAGAGCCGATGGCAGAGGGGATGAATATTCTCGGCGCTCATATTGATTCGCCCCGCCTGGATCTCAAGCAGAATCCGCTCTATGAGGACACCGATCAGGCACTGCTGGATACTCATTATTACGGCGGTATCAAGAAGTATCAGTGGACAGCGATGCCGCTCGCTCTGCACGGAGTGATCGCGAAGAAGGACGGAACATCCGTTACCGTGCGCATCGGTGAGGATCCGTCCGATCCGGTCTTCATGGTCAGCGATCTTCTTCCGCACCTTGGTGCTGAGCAGATGAAGAAGAAAGCCAGCGAGTTTATCGAGGGCGAGGATCTGAACGTTCTGGTCGGCAGTGAACCGCTGATAACCGGAGATGAGACGGACGAGGAGAAGAAGGACAAGGAGGCCGTAAAAGCCAATATTCTCCGCATCCTGGAAGAGCAGTATGGAGTGGAGGAGGAAGACTTCCTCTCTGCAGAGATCGAGGTTGTCCCGGCGGGCCCGGCCAGAGATCTGGGATTTGACCGCAGCATGGTCATTGGCTACGGGCAGGACGACCGGATCTGCGCATATACATCACTGGCGGCTCAGCTGATGGTGGAGCATCCGAAACGCACGGCGGTCTGCCTGCTGGTTGACAAGGAAGAAATCGGAAGTGTCGGCGCGACCGGCGCTCATTCGCATTTCTTCGAGAATGCGGTGGCGGAAGTCATGAACTGCGCCGGACAGTATCACAGTGAGCTGGATGTGAGACGCGCGATGAGCTATTCCCGCATGCTCTCCTCGGATGTCAGCGCGGCATATGATCCGAACTATTCTTCCGTCAGCGAGAAGAAAAACTGTGCGTACTTTGGGCGTGGTCTGGTGTTCAACAAATACACCGGTGCCCGTGGAAAGTCCGGTTCCAACGATGCGTCGGCGGAGTATATGGCTCTGATGCGCCGGATCTTTGATGAGAGCAATGTTGCCTGGCAGACGGCGGAACTCGGCAAGGTAGATGCCGGCGGCGGCGGAACAATCGCTTACATCAGCGCGAATTACGGAATGAATGTCATCGACAGCGGCATTGCCATCCTGAACATGCACGCGCCGTGGGAAGCAGCAAGCAAGGCGGATATCTATGAAGGACGCAAGGGATATCTGGCATTCCTGCTGTATGACTGATGCTGTTTAAACGACAGCGGTATAAAAGATTTCCGTCTCCTAAGATGAGAAAGCCTGTGCGGCCTGGGAGGAAGTTTCTTCCTCCCGGACTGCCCAGGTTTTTTTGTCTGTCCTGTTTTAACCCGGTATGATAAAAGAAGAGAACATTTGTTCCCTGACTCTGCTTGCAAGAACTCTGGTTTGCTGATATGATATTCTTTCGAAGAACAGGAGATAGGAATGATATGGCAAAACAGGAATACAATGCGGACTCGATCACGGTCCTTGAGGGACTGGAAGCGGTTCGCCGGCGTCCCGGCATGTACATCGGAAGTGTGGGAACACGGGGCGTGAATCATCTGGTCTATGAGATTGTCGATAATGCGGTCGATGAGCATCTGGCTGGCTTCTGCAGCCATATTGACTTGATATTCCATGCGGATGGCAGCTGCGAGGTCCGGGACAACGGAAGAGGCGTTCCGGTTGATATGCATAAGCAGGGGGTCTCCGCGGAGCGGGTCATCTACACCACACTGCATGCCGGCGGAAAGTTCGACAACAGCGCATATAAGGTATCCGGTGGTCTGCATGGCGTCGGATCCTCGGTTGTGAACGCTCTGTCAGAATTTATGGACATCTCTGTTCACAAGGACGGACGTATCTTTCACGACAGATATGAGAGAGGTACGCCGGTGATTGAGCTGGTCAATGGTCTCCTGCCTGTCACGGGAAGAGCCAAGGATACCGGTACCTGGGTGACATTCCGCCCGGATCCGGAGATCTTCGGAGACCATACCTTCAGGACATCCGCCATCAAAAGCCGGATGCATGAGATTGCTTTCCTGAATCCGGAGCTTACCATCAGCTACCGGAATGAGAGACCGGGTGAAGAAGAAGAAGCCCTCTTTCACGAGCCGGAGGGCCTCACTGGATATATGAAGAGCCTGAATGCCGGCAAGGAAACGGTCAGCGAGATCATTCGCTTTCATGGAAAGTCCGAGGGCATTGAGGTGGATGTCTGCATTCAGTTCAACCGTTCTTTCGAAGAGAATATCCTCGGATTCTGCAACGATATCTATACGGCGGAGGGCGGCACGCATCTCACCGGATTCAAGAACCGGTTCACGCAGCTGATCAATTCCTATGCGCGGGAACTGGGGATACTGAAGGAAAAGGATGAGAATTTCACCGGCGCGGATACGAGAAGCGGAATGACCGCCATCGTCAGCGTCCGTCATCCGGACCCGCTTTTCGAAGGTCAGACCAAGACCAAACTGGGCAGCGCGGATGCGATGCGGGCGGTCGCCGCCGTGACGAATGAACAGCTTCCGCTGTATTTTGACCGGAATCTGGAAGAACTCAAAGCCATCATCGGCAGTGCAGAGCGCTCTGCGAAGATCCGGCGAGCGGAGATCCGCAACAAAGCGAACATGCTCGTCAAGCCGAAGTATTCCTTCGACAGCAACGGAAAGCTGGCCAACTGCGAGAGCCGTGACGCGTCAAAGTGCGAGATCTTTATTGTGGAGGGAGATTCCGCAGGGGGATCTGCGAAAACGGCGCGAGACCGCCGCTATCAGGCCATTCTGCCGATCCGCGGGAAGATCCTGAATGTCGAAAAGGCGACGATGGACAAGGTCCTTGCCAATGCAGAGATCAAGACGATGATCAACGCCTTCGGCTGCGGATTCTCCGAGGGATACGGCAACGATTTTGATATCACGAAACTTCGCTATGACAAGATCATCATCATGGCTGATGCGGATGTAGATGGTGCGCATATCAGCACGCTTCTGATGACATTCTTCTATCGTTTTATGCCCGAGCTCATCCGCGAGGGGCACATCTACATTGCTATGCCGCCGCTCTACCGGGTTTCCCCGCCCAAAGGGGAGAAGCTGTATCTGTACGATGATGCTTCTCTGGCAAAGTACCGGAGAACGCATAAGAGCGGATTCGGCCTGCAGCGCTACAAGGGACTCGGCGAGATGGACGCGGAGCAGCTGTGGGAGACGACCATGGATCCAGCCAGGCGGCTTCTCAAGCAGGTGGAGATTGAGGATGCAGGCAATGCGGACCGGATGACGGGTCTTCTGATGGGTAATGATGTCGAGCCGCGGAGAAATTACATTCAGGAGAACGCGTCCTTTGCGACGCTGGATATCTGACCGGCGATAAACACCAGGGCGAAACAAGAGATACACACAGAGCAGTGAGGTCTGATTTTTGAGTGATAAGAAAAAGCATGAGATAACCGAGGAAGCGGCTGATGCGGACCGCGTGCTGAAAGCGGAATTTTCCGAGGAGATGAGCCGCTCTTATCTGGATTACGCGATGAGCGTGATTGTCTCCCGGGCCATTCCGGATATCCGTGACGGACTGAAACCGGTGCAGCGGCGGACTCTGTATGCGATGGGAGAGCTCGGCGTACACCACGACAAACCGCACCGGAAGAGTGCGCGTATCGTCGGCGATACGATGGG
>CADBOY010000302.1 GCA_902796405.1 uncultured Lachnospiraceae bacterium
AGGCGAGACGGTGACCGATGAGGCCGGTTCTCCGGTGGCGGAGACCGATGAGAGCGGCAATGTGGTGACCAGGGCGGCAGAGACGACAGCAGCGTCTGCCTCGGGTGAGACCGGAACGGCCGCCGCAGGCGATACAAGCGCGGCAGGCAGTTCCGCGGCAGAGGATGCGTCTTCGTCGGGAGAAAATGCCGTTTCCACGGAGGCGGGCGGCTGAGCCGGAGAGACATTCTCCGGAGAACGGCCGGCTTCCCAGGCAGCGGGCCACGGAAGTTCGTGGCAGCATCTGCGCAGTGAGGAGGTCATTCTATGGCAGAGAGCAGGCTTCCGAAGATCCGGAAGTTTATGGATGAAAAAGGCTGGAAATATCAGTACCGGGAAGAGGACGGTGTGGGGGTGATCGAGTTCCTGTACCGCGACCGGTCCTATCACATCTGGGAATATCAGGATGATGACGGCAGCTTCGGCGCGGAGTCCAATGTCCGCACCTGCGGCCGCATGGAGGATTATACCGGCGATTACGAGCAGAAGATTCTGGATGTGATCCTTGCCTGGCTGGAAGATGAGAAGCGTCAGGCCTATAAAGACAGACAGTGGTAAATAAAGAATAAGACGGGAACGCGCAGAGAGGGTCTGCGCCGGACCGGAAGAACACAAGCAGTCCGCGCCGAAATGGCGCGGGCTGCTTGTATTTTAACGTGAATCTCTCTGTTTCCGAATGAACAGAGCTGTTCCCGTTTTACTGCTTGTTTTGCGCAAATGGCTGTGCTTTGGAGCGGGTATCTGTGCTTCAGCGCTGGCTGCTCTGTTTTGACGCGGATTACTATGCTTGGGCGCGGGCATTTAATGTTTCAGCCTGCCGGCTTTAGTTCAGACTCGGCTGCTCTGTTAACCTTCTCTCTGATATACGATCTTGCCGCTGCAGATCGTGTACTTAACCGGGGCGTAAAGTTCCCATCCGGTGAAAGGGGAATTGGCTGCCTTTGAGGCGAAGGGATCGGCGCAGAATGACTCATCCGGCGCGAAGATCACCAGATCGGCCGGAGCGCCGGCTGTGATCCCCTGAGGATTCAGATGATACAGCTTCGCGGGAGCCGCGCTCATGTGATCCATGAGCTCCATCATCGAGAGGATGCCGCCCCGCACGAGGATCGTGACGCCCAGAGCCAGTGCGGTCTCGAGTCCGATGATTCCGCTCGGAGCCTCGGCGAAGGGTCTGGCCTTCTCCTCTGCGGAGTGCGGCGCGTGGTCGGTAGCAATGATGTCGATGGTTCCATCGGCGAGACCTTCCAGGATCTTGCGACGGTCTTTCTCCGTCCGGAGCGGCGGATTCATGCGGGCGTTGGTTCCGTACTTCAGAACCGCCTCTTCCGTGAGGGAAAAGTGGTGCGGCGTCGATTCCGCGTGAACGTCGGCGCCGGCCGCCTTCGCGCTTCGGACCAGATCCACGGAACCGCCGGAGCTGATGTGCTGGATGACGACACAGGCCCCCGTCTCCCGGGCGAGTTCCAGATCCCGTGCGACAAGGATCTCTTCAGAGAATGAGGACGCTCCGCCGACACCGAGAGCCTGGGACACCGGTCCCTGATTGACGCCCGGCGAGGCGAGGAAAGCCGGGTCCTCCTCGTGCAGGCTGATCGGAAGTCCAACGCGTCTGGCCTGCTGCATCGCTTTCTTCAGGAGGCTGCTGTCCAGGATCGGGATGCCGTCATCGGTGAAACCGGCGGCCCCGGCCCCGGCGAGAGCCGCAAAGTCAGTGAGTTCTTTCCCGGCGAGATCCCGGGTGACCGTCGCTGTCTGCAGAACATGGATGCCGGTCTTTGCGCCCTTCTCCAGATTTGCGCGGACGAGTTCCGGAGTGCTGACCGGAGGCCTGGTGTTGGCCATCATGATGACGGTGGTGAAGCCGCCTTTCTTCGCGGCAGCGGCGCCGGTGAAGATATCTTCCTTGTAGGTCAGCCCGGGATCCCGGAAATGAACATGAGTGTCTACCAGGCCTGGTGCGGTAATCCAGCCGGAGGCATCAATGACGTCGGTGCAGGCGGAAAGATCCAGATTCCGGCCTGTCTTTTCGATGAAAGAGCCGCGGATGATCAGATCTGCGGTCTCGTCCGTTCCGGTGACAGGGTCGACGATGTGTGCGTTTTTGATTCCGAGAAGTGTTTCACTCATAGTGGCCTCCTTCTTTTTCTGCACCATTTTACTTTTCGATACAGTGTTTGTCCAGAGAACTGATCAGAATTCGTGTAGTTCATGTAATCGGAAATCCGCTGGCCTTCTTTCCTGTTCTGTCGTCCCAATTTTTGCTCTTTACAGTTCTGTGAAAATAACAATAAAAAAAGCCAAATTATACTTGAAAAATCAATAACGCACAGATATAATATCATCATAAATATATTGATGTATACAACAATGAATACTACAGACGAAGGAGAAGTTGATCATGAATTCTCGGGAACGCTTTATCGAGACGATTCATCACAGAGATCCGGGAGGAGTGGTGTTCGATCTGGGTGCAACGAAGGCATCCGGAATCAGTGCTTCACTTCTTTATAAGCTGCGGAAAGCACATGGAAGAGATGAACCAGTTAAAGTGTATGATACTTTTCAGATGCTCGGTCTGATCGATGAAAAAGATGCAGAGATGTTTGGCATCGACGTGCTGGGAATCTGGAGCGACATGACGGTGTTCGGATATCGCAATGATAGATGGAGACCATGGACGCTTCCAGATGGAACCCCAGCCCTGATCGGAGAAAAAGCATACATCAGTCAGAAGAATAACAGACTATACATGCATCCGCAGGGAGATCCGAATGCCGCGCCGAGCGGATGCCTGCCTCTGAACGGTGGTCATTATTTTGACTATATAACAAGGCAGGAAGAGTATGACGAAGATCATCTGAATGGCTACGAGGATTATCGTGAGCAGCTTGAAATCATGACGATCGATGATGCGACTCTTGATTACTATCGGAAACAGGCGGAATATTACTACAACAATACGGACTGCGGAATCGTTCTGAATGCTGAATACGGTAATTTCGGAGCGACCAGCATGCTCATGGGAGGATATGCGAAAAGAACACCGGGCATTCGGGCGTATTCGGATTTTGCTGCAGCACAAAGCCTTTATCCGGAATATATCGAAGAAATTTTTGATGCATGGGCAAAACTCTGCATTCGCAATCTTGAGCTTCTTTATCAGGCGGTCGGCGACAAAGTGCAGGCGGTATTCCTGTGCGGTACGGATTTCGGAGCACAGCACAGTCCGCTGATGTCAAAGACGATGTTTGAAGATTTGTATGTTCCCGCCTTTCAGAGGACCAATGGCTGGGTTCATGAACATACTCCCTGGAAGACCGTTTATCACAGCTGCGGGGCATTGCTTCCGCTGCTGAATGATATGGTTGCCTGCGGCATCGACTGCCTGAATCCGATTCAGATTTCAGCGGATGGAATGGATCCAGCTGCTCTGAAGGAAAAGTACGGAAAGAATCTGACGTTCTGGGGCGGCGCTGTTGACGGACAGACGACAATGGCGAATGGAACTCCGCAGGATGTTGAAAAACAGCTTCATCAGAATATAGAGATTCTCCAGAAGGATGGAGGATTTGTGTGCTGCGTCGTACATAACCTTCAGGATAATTACAGCCTGGATAATGTCGAAAAGGTGTTTGAAACGGTAAGAGAATACAAATAAATACCGGAAAACAATTCAGTACCAAAGACCGGATAGTTCCGGTTCCGGCGATACGGAGTGTGATCGGATATGATCGGAATGACGCAGTTCCGTGGCCGGACCGCAACGGGCAGTCGGCCAATATTTAAGGAGGAGCAATATGAAGAGAAGTCGAAGGATGAAGGCAGGGGCAATCGGATGCATCGCAGCACTGGTACTGACAGGATGCGGTTCCCAGTCCGGCAGCGGTACAACGACGGCCGTACAGGAAAGTTCTGCTTCTGCCAAAACCACAGCGGAGACCAGTGCTGCTGCAGAGACTACGACAGCGGCTGCAGGCAGTGGTTCAGCATCTGCAAACAATGCATCATTCACGTTCAAGGTCGGATTTGAGAACACGACCGATGAGCCGATCGGACAGGGCCTTGAAAAATGGCAGGAGCTGCTGAATGAAGAGAACGCAGATGTGGCGATTGAGTTATATCCCAACAGCCAGCTTGGTGATAAAAGCGATCTCATGGATTCCATGCTCATGGGCGATAATGTGGTTACACTGACAGACGGATCTTTTTACGCGGATTACGGCGTACCGGATTTCAGCGTATTCTATGTGCCGTTCTTGTTTGATGACTGGGATCAGGTCTGGAAACTGGTGGATAGCGAATGGTACGATGGCCTGTGTTCGCAGCTGGAAGAAAAAGGACTCCACATCATTGCATCCAACTGGATCTATGGTGCCCGTCAGCTGATGACGAACAAAAAGGTTGAGAGCGTGGATGATCTGAAAGGGCTTAAGATCCGTGTTCCTGACAACGACATTCAGACAAAATCGTTTAATGTTCTCGGTGCTACTTCTGTTGCTATGTCGCTCGGAGATGTGTACCAGGGACTGACGAGCAAGACCATCGACGGTGTTGAAAATCCTCTTGCAACACTTTACGGAAGAAGCTTCCAGGAAGTGAACAAGTATATCCTGATGACGAACCATGTCATGAATTCAACGACATGGGTCTGCTCGGCTGATGTCTGGAACAGCCTTACATCGGAACAGCAGGATGCTCTGACAAAGACATGTGAAGAAGCCGGCAAATACAACAACGAGGTGTATGAGCAGGAGGACGCGAATTATCGCAAAAAGATGGAAGAAGCAGGTGTTGAAGTTACCGACCTTACGGATGAGGAGCGAGAAACCTGGAAAGAAAAAGCACAGGGCATCTGGAACTATGCTGACGATTTTAAGTGGTCATCGGACCTGAAAGAGACTGTGGAGTCAATTATCGCGAAATAGCAGAAAACGAGGTGCGGAAATATGAAGAAAAATAAAGCACTGAAAATGCTGATCAACTGGGATCTGGTTGTATCAGGGACAATGCTTTGTCTGCTTGTAATCTGTACCTTTGTGGGGGCAATTTCACGGTATTTGTTTTCGGCTCCTTTTACATGGCTGGAAGAAATTCAGCTGATGTGCCAGGTATGGATTGTATTCTGCGGTGGTTGTGCTGCCTTTCGGGTTGGAGGTCATATTGAAATCGAATTTATTGCCGAAAGTCTACCGGAGAAAGGACAGAAAATTGTCCAGGTGATCAATTCCGCGATTATCACACTCGTGCTTGGTTATCTGGGAGTGCAGTCACTGAAATATATCATGGTTTTTATCAACAGCGGAAGAGCGACCAATATTCTTCATTTAAGCTATGTCGTGATCTATGGCATTGCCCCTGTAACCATTGTTTTTATGCTCATCAACTACTATGCCACGCTTGGAAAAGCGTGGCACAGAATAGAAACAGAATGCGCCGTAAAAAGAACAAAAAATCTAAGGAAAAAGGTAGAAGGGGGAGAGGGTAAATGAGCGGTCCTGAAATTCTGCTGATCGCAACAATCGTACTGCTGGTTCTTCTGTTTTTCCGGACACCGGTTTTTGTCGCTTTGCTGGCTGGATCCGCCGTATATTTCGTTCTATCCGGTATCGTCGGCGAGCCGATCAATTCAGCCATGTATGCCCAGAAGGCAATCGGCGGTGTCGAAAGTATCAATCTGCTTGCGATTCCGTTTTTCATCTTCTCTGGCTCATTGATGAATTATACCGGTATCACAAGAAGAATTATGGATTTTTGTTCCGTCGTGACCGGCCGGATGTGGGGAGGACTGGCACAGGTCAATGTTCTGCTCTCGACTCTGATGGGTGGACTTTCCGGATCCAACATCGCAGATGCCGCCATGGAATCGAAGATGCTTGTGCCGGAGATGACAAAGAAGGGGTTTTCTCTTCCTTTTTCCGCAGTGGTTACGGCGACTTCGTCCATGATCACACCGTTGATTCCACCGGGAATTGTACTGATTCTGTATGGCGTGCTCTCGCAGGTATCTGTGGGCAAGCTGTTTGTCGCAGGCCTTGGGATAGGAATCATTCTCTGCGCTTCGCTTATGATACTCGTCAGTATCATTTCTCACAGACGCGGTTATAAGCCTTCTCGCGACAGACGAGCTACTGGCCGGGAGATCTGGGACGCATTCCGTCCGGCGATTCCTCCTCTGATTCTTCCGATCGTAATTATCGGCGGAATAAGAATCGGGGTGTTTACGGCGACGGAAGCAGGTGCGGTTTCCATTGTATACGCACTGATCCTTGGTTTGATCTACAAAGAACTGACATGGAAGGATTTCTTGTCGAGCCTGAAGGAAACTGTCATTTCCACGGCTTCCATTATGTTGATTATCGCAGGTGCATCAGTATTTTCATGGATTCTGACCAGAGAGCAGATTCCTCAGATGATGATGTCATGGGTCGTGGGTTCCGTTCATAACAAATACCTGTTCCTTATGATCGTGAACATCTTTCTGCTGATCGTAGGTATGTTCATCGAAGGCAATGCCTCCATGATTATTCTGGTGCCACTCCTGGCACCGATTGCAGCTCAGTACGGAATCAATGAAATTGCATTTGCCATGATGTATGTTTTCAATGCGTCAATCGGAGCGATGTCTCCGCCGATGGGCACTCTGATGTTTGTCATCTGCGGTGTGACGGGGTGCAAAACCAAAGATTTCATCAAAGAGGCGGTGCCATTCTTTATTCTGCTGCTGATTGATCTCATGGTCCTGACATACATTCCGATCGTGTCTACATTCCTGGTCAATATTGTTTACTGATAAGAGAACCGTGGCCTTTCCGGCGTTTTGCAAATCCTTTAAGCCTATGGTATATTTGTCGAAAATAAAATGAGAGAGTATACCACAATGACACGTACGAATTTAAAGCAGATTGCATATGAGAAAATCAAGAAAAATATAACGGAGTGTGTTTACAAACCCTCTTCTTTTCTGAACGAAGATACCCTTTGCAAAGAACTGAATATGAGTCGTACCCCTGTCCGTGACGCACTCGGGCGGCTGGAACAGGAAGGACTGCTTGAGATTCTCCCCAAAAAAGGAATACTAGTCACTCCATTCAGCATGAAGGACATCGATATGGTCTATGAGTGCAGAATCCTTCTGGAACCTTATATCATCAGGAAATACTGCCAGGATCTGTCTGAGAATATACTGAAGCAGCTGACGATGTATCTGGAAAAAGAACAGGAATGCAGTACTCCGGTATGCCAGGATACCTATCACTGGGACAATGAGTTTCACCAATGTCTGATCTGGCAGTGCCCGAATGACTATTTCAAAAAAATCTATGATGATATGCACAGTCAGAGTACGCGCATGAGAGTGATGTGTGGAACCGTTTCTCAGGAACGAATCAGGGAGACGATCGAAGAACACCGGAAAATTCTGGAAGCTCTCAAGAACAACAATGCAGATGAAGCCGCGGAAAATATGAAGAAACATCTGCTTCGTTCGAGAGATGTTATTTATTTGACTTTTATGAATAGTGCCGGCTTTTATGACGAGTAAAAGCCCGGATGGGAGTCCTCTTCCGGGAAAACTGCGTCTGATGCCGGACGAGGAGGAAAAATTTTGAAAGCAATCAGAATCATGAAACCGGGTGATGTAAAGATCTGTGATGTTGACATGCCGGTTCGGAAACCGGGGGAAGCTCTGCTGAAGGTGCTTTATGGAGGGATTTGCGGCAGTGATCTTGGTTCCTATCGCGGTACGTTTGCCTATTTCGATTACCCGCGTATTCCTGGACATGAATTCAGTGCAGAGATTCTGGAGATCGATGAGAACAGCAAAGGTCTGAAGCCGGGAATGGTTGTGACATGCAATCCTTACTTCAACTGTGGTACCTGCTACAGCTGCACCCATGGTCTTGTCAATGCATGCATGGATAACCAGACTATGGGATGCCAGCGGGATGGAGCGTTCTGTGAATATATTACGATGCCTGTTGAGAGAATTTACGATGGGAAGGGAATTTCTCCAAAGATTCTTGCTGCGGTTGAACCGTTCTGCATTGGTTATCATGGTGTGCAGAGAGCCGGGATCCGCAAAGGTGACAAAGTCCTTGTCATTGGAGCAGGAACAATCGGGGTATTTGCTGGCCTTGCTGTGAAAGCTCTTGGCGGAGAAGTGTATATCTGTGATGTACTTCCCTCAAAGGTTCAGTATGCCAGAGAGAACTTTGGCTTTTCAGGAGGGATTCTGAATGATTCTCCGGAGCATTTTTCGGAGGAAATCGGCAGAATCACAGGGACATTTAGATCCGGGTCCGGAGTTGTTCCCAATGGGTTTGATGTATGTATAGAAGCAGTCGGACTTCCTTCTACCTTTCAAAGTGCCATTGATGCGGCTTGTTTCGGAGGACGGGTTGTGCAGATCGGAGTGGGAAAGAAAAACCTGGATTTCAACTTTACCCTGCTGCAGAAAAAAGAATTGAATGTATTCGGAAGCAGAAATGCGAAGAAAAAAGATTTCCTGGAGCTGATTGATTTAATTTCATCCGGGAAGGCGGATATCAGCAAGGTGATAACGAATGAATATCCGTTTGAACAGGCATCCAATGCATTCGCTGATTTTTCGGATCGAGGTGCCGATATGCTGAAGGTTGTCCTGAAATTTTGATGATATCCCGAATGATGAGAAAAGATCCTGATGACAGGAATACGGCCCAGTAGAAGAACGGGAAATCGTTAAATAGAATTAAGTCTGCCTAATTGCCGGTGGATCAGATCAAATCCCACCGGCAATTTAGCATTTCTATGCAGAAGCTGAATGTTCCTCCTGTTCACAATAAAACTGCTGCGGGGCGAAGATCCTTCTCTTATTCTGCATCAGATTCTCCTTGAAATCCGTATATCGACTACGCAGGCAGCATATGCTATAATACGATGAAATCGCGAAAATGATTCGGCGGAGGGATCGCCGTCGTTTTTCGGAAAGCAGGTGTATATATCATTATGTACTGCAGACATTGCGGATATAAACTGCCGAATGGCGCGGAGAGCTGCCCGAACTGCGGGTGCCCGGCGGGCGGAGAGAATGCGGCGGGCAAGGACGAGTCTGCCGGGAAAATTCCGGCAGATGCCTCTGACCCGGACAAAGTTCTGACTGCGGAGGAAAAAGAGAAGATCCTTCGAAACGTCCGTGAAGAGCGGGCCGAGGCTGAGCGGATTGCGGCAGAAAAGCGGCAGGCCGAGGAGAAACGCCGGCAGGAGGAAGAAGACGCGAAGCACCGGCCAGAATCTGCGCGCAAGGCGGAGCCGGAGGAAAAACCACAGGAACTGCCGTCAGATGGAGATTCCTTTTCCGAACAGCTTCAGCAGGCGGATCAGATGCTTTCCCCTGAGGAGCAGGAGAGAATCCGGAAGCAGGCCCGGGAGGAACTCGCAGAGAGGGAACGCCTCAAGGCGGAGAGAAGGCAGGCCGAGGAGCACGAGAAAGAGGAAGCCCGCCGGCAGAAGGAGCGCGTCCAGGGACGGGTTGAGTTTGAGACGGAGCAGAAGCTCGCGCAGGCAAGGCAGGCCGCCGAGGAGCGGCGCAGGCAGAGCGAACGGAACGCGGATTCGTCCTCTCACGGCGAAGCATCCGGGAATATTTCATCCGGCATCCCGGATTCTGGTGATCTCTCCCGTTCATCTGCGCAAGAAGAAAATACGTGGAAGGCAGCGCCGGGAGGAGGACAGCGGATTCCGTACGCCGCAGGGCCGGAGAGCGGAGAATCATCCGGGCGCAGTGAGCAGAACGAAAGCCGCAGCCAGGGAGACAAGTTCGCAAATGCTTCCATCGGATGCTCTGTCGCGGCGATCTTTCTGACGGTATTCCCCTATGCCGGTATTCCGCTGGGCTTGATGGGCCTGATCTTCGGCATCCTTGCTCTTCATAACCGGACGGCGCGGAATGGAAGGGCGGTCTGCGGCATACTGATCGGCATCGGAACCATTCTGCTGGGCGCGGTACTCATGATTGCGATTGGAGCTTTGATGCCGTATGAGGATCAGCTCATTCGCATGTTTCAGCAGTATATCAACAGTGCTCATTGACGACGGCAGAACAATGCCGCAGGCATTTCCCGGGAGAGGCTTCTCTCTCACAAACGGGAACATGCCTGCGGCATTGTTTTTGGTGACCAGGATTTCACACTGGCACTCAGCTCTTGCGGTATTCTGCGCCCATGTAGATTTCCGATCCGTCGGTGTCCCGGTAAGTGAAGACCAGAAAATGCGGGTACGTCCAGATGCCGTCCATTCCGTCGCCGTAGCAGCCGCTCTGGTAGGTCTTTTTCTGCGGCTTGCTGAGCAGCTTCCCGAGCTCAGTGATGTCCTTGCCGCGCTTTGCTGCCGCGCGGAGCTGCCCGGTTCGGGCCTTCTGGTAGCCACCCTGTTTCGTGAAGGAATAGAACTTTCCCTTGTACCAGGCATCCCCTGTAACGACGCTTCCGTCGGAGTAGTACAGGTGCTTTTTCTTTGCGTCCCATCGTTTGATCGTGAGCTTCCGGGTCTTGTCCTTCTTCGGCTTGTCGCGGTGGGAGGAGTTCTCAAAGCCGGTGTTGTGACCGGCGTAGGGGACGGGCACGCGGAACCTGGCCGAGCAGGTGCGACTCGTGTATTTCCCGCCGTAAAACCTTGAAAAACTCTTGATCCGCGCGAAGAGGGTGTCGTAGATGCGCCCGTCGATCTCTGCCCATGCGTGGATGTTGTCGGACTTCACATGGCGCAGGCGCGCGGGAGCCGTGTCGGTGCAGACATAGACTTTCTGATAGCCGATTGCCGCGGCAAGGTAAGCGAAAGCTGCTGCGTCGGAACGGCAGTCGCCGCCTTTCCGGTCGAAGACATCCCGGGCGTAGAGCGACGGCCAGTCTTTCTGGAAGCAGAACTTTCGGTGCATGATGTAGGAATGGCGGGAGACCCATTTGAAGCAGACAAGCCGTTTCTGGCTCTTGCTCCACGACGGTTTCGTGAGATGCCCGACGATCTGTTTCGCGCGAAGAAGCGTCAGGTAGTCGCTGGCATCGGCCTTCGACATGCTGTCGCCATTTGGCTTCTGAAATGAACTTCCCTTCTGCATCATGTGGAGACAGCCATTGTCCTCGATGTAATATTTGACCTTGTGGATCGTGCAGGTTTTGGTGACGAGCCAGCCGCTGCCCTCGCGGAAGAGATAGTATTTGCCGCTGATTTTGGCGACACCGGTGACTGGTATGCCTTTCTGGTAGTAAAGCTTCTGCTTTTCTCCCTTGGCTTTTACCGTGAACCATCCGTTCTTCGAGGGATCCACGGTGGTTTTATCGCTGTCCGCTGCGGACGGAGCCGTTGCGGATTCAGCAGGGCTTGCCGCGGACGGAGCCGCACTGGTTTTGGTGGTGTTCGCTGCGGAATTAGCCGCAGTGATCCCAGCGGTGCTCTTTTCACCATCGCCGGAGGAAGGCGGAACGATTTCTCCGGCACTGAGATAAGCTTCTTCTCTTCCGGCGGCATATGCGGCGAACGGATCCGTGCCAATGCCTGCGCCGGCAGTGAAGATGAGCTCTACGCTCAGAATGATCATACCGGCAGTTACAGTAATCCCTGACCTCTTCATTTCTCCCTCTTCGTCCCGGCGACGGGACCTGATGTTCTGTGCTGACTCCTCTACTATACTACAGGACGTCTTAAATTTATGATGATATCATTAATTATTTTTGAATCAGGCGGAATCGCAACACATTTTCCCGGGCAATGCTATAATGAGGTGGTCTGAGGGAGCGCGCGGTGCGGGACCTGTCCGCACGGTCCGGACTCTCTCCGGATACTTTTTATCGCGATTGCGGTGCTGCCGCGCCTTACCGGAAGGCGGCAGCCGTCATTTCACTGGAATGAGGGAGGGACAGATCATGAAAAAGATGATGAGAGCAGCGGCCTACGCCGTTCTTGCCGGAACGCTGACCGTAACTTGCGCTGTGCCGGCATTTGCCGCGGGCACGCCCGCTGTGGAAGCTG
Organism: uncultured Lachnospiraceae bacterium; assembly: GCA_902796405.1. Lineage (GTDB taxonomy): Bacteria > Bacillota > Clostridia > Lachnospirales > Lachnospiraceae > UBA3305. The sequence goes on from CADBOY010000302.1 coordinate 12,046, forward strand.
AGGCCGGCACGCTGGCAAAGAAAGGGTTTGTGAAAAAGGGAAAGACCTGGAGCTATTATGTGAAGGGGAAGAAGGTCACCGGCCTGAAAAAAATCAGCGGCAAATATTACTATTTCGATAAAAAGGGCAGCATGAAGAAGGGCAAGGTCAGCATCGACGGTTTTGTCTACTACTTCGCCGCGGGCAAGGACGGGAAAGCTCCGGCGGTTGTGAATCAGAAGAAGAAGGTCGGAAAGAAGAACTATTACTTCACGAAGAAGGGAAGAGGATTCTTCGCCTCTTCGGACAAGAAGGCCAATCTGGCCGCTGCTTCCGTGATGGACGGCGTGAAATTCACCAGCAAGATGACAAAACTCCAGAAGCTGGAGACGACCTATCGGTACATCCTGAAGAAATACGACTATATGGTTGCAGATGTTCCGAACCTGAAGACGAAGAAATGGATCGGCCCCACTGCGTACAACATGGTGAAGGACGGCGATGCGAAGTGCTACAACTACGCGGCGCTGACGGGTGTGTGCGCGAAAGCGCTCGGCTTCAAGGTGACGGTGGTCACGGGAACTTCCAGACGGAGTGCTGCATCGACACGGACGCAGGAGCATGCCTGGGTAGAGATCGGCGGACGCATCCTGGACACCTGCTTTGACGACACGAATCAGAAAGCCGGTGAGCAGTATTTCAATCGGACCGCGGAAGAGATTCGGGCGGCCGAGGGAACGGAATATTATCCGGAGGAAAAGTTCAAGCTGTAACCGGGAGCGGTGCACGCGGACCATTTCAGGCGGAAACAGGCGCGAGATATTCCGGCGGCCGCCGGAATGCACCGCATTGCCCTGAAGCGCTCGCTGCATCCTGGCGCGATGGCAACGATTAACCAGAATTTTGCAGGTGACCCGCTGTCCGGGGAATGGACAGCGGGTCATTTGCAGGAAGGATTCTCTGTTATTCCACTATGGTTTTTAGCTCAGCTCCATTTCTGTTCCTGTTTCTTCCGGTCGTACTTATCCTTCACACGCTGATTCGAAACCGGACAGCGCAGAATGCGCTTCTGATCGCGGCGAGTCTTTTCTTTTATGGGTATGGAGAGCCGGTCTTCGTTCTCGTGATGGCCGGCGAGGTTCTTGCTGACTACGCGCTGGCGCGCGGGATCGCGGCTGGCCGTGCCAGAAAATGGCTGCTTGTCCTGACGGTGGTGCTGGATCTGGGTCTGCTTGGTGTGTTCAAGTATACCGGCTTTATTGTCCGCACCATCAATCAGGCGGCAGGGACGGCGATTCCGGTGCCGGATATTACTCTTCCTATCGGCATTTCCTTTTTCACCTTTCAGGTTTTGTCCTACGTGATCGACGTCTACCGGGATCCGGGTATGGTGCAGAAGAGCTTCTGGAAGCTGCTTCTGTATGTGTCGTTCTTCCCGCAGCTGATTGCCGGCCCGATCGTGAAATATCACGACGTCTGCCAGTACATCGATGACCGGACGGTCAGCGCGGAGAACATCTCGCGCGGCATGCGGCGTTTTGTCCTGGGCCTCGCGAAGAAGCTGCTTTTGGCGAACTCGATGGGAGCGGTGGCCGACGCCATGTTTTCGCTCGGCGGCTCGGAGCTGTCCGCAGTCAACGCCTGGCTTGGCGCAGTGTGCTATTCCTTTCAGATCTTCTTTGATTTTTCCGGATACAGTGACATGGCGATCGGACTCGGAGGAATGTTCGGCTTCCGCTTTCTGGAGAATTTCGATCATCCCTATATCGCGTCAAGCATGAAGGAGTTCTGGCGAAGGTGGCACATTTCGCTGTCGACATGGTTCCGGGATTATCTGTACATTCCGCTCGGCGGCAACCGGAAGGGCAGAGTCCGGACGGAGATCAACAAGCTGATCGTGTTCTTCTTCACCGGTATGTGGCATGGCGCGAGCTGGAACTTCATTGTCTGGGGCATGATTCATGGCATTGCGGTCACCGCCGAGGACTGCGCCGGTCGTCTGACGGCGAAGATCCGCCGCCGAAGAGGGGTGGAGACCGCGGGTGGAATGGTGAACATCCTTGACTCGCCGGTGGATGGGGCGGAATCTGCCGCGACCTCTGCGGCGGGGCGAAACGTGAGAAGAAAAAATCCGCTTCTTGCTGGAATCGGATGGCTGTATACCATGCTGATCGTGGTGATCGCCTTTGTGTTCTTCCGGGCGGATGATCTGCCATCCGCGCTGCGGATGGTCAGCGCCATGTTCACGCAGGCAGGCAGTGTGGCGGCGCACAATGCCCGCTCCGAAGCATTTACGCCGTATGCGGCAGCGATGTTCGCGTGTTCCGTATTCGCGAGTTTCCCGGTCCTGACCTGGCTTCATGACAGGGCAGAGCGGCTTTCCAGAACGGTCCGCGCCGGGCTGGATGTCCTGACCGATGTGCTGACACTGGTGCTCCTGGTGCTCTGCATCCTGAATCTGGCCGGTGCCACGTACAATCCGTTTATCTATTTCCGGTTCTAGGAGGAGGCAGGAGACGATGCAATCAGGCAAGTTATGGAAGCGCCGGATATTTCCCGCACTCTTTCTGATTTTCTGCCTTTGTCCGCTGCTCCTGATGCCGCTTTTCGGACATCAGGATGCGGAGAGCGAGGAAGCGTCGGCTGCGCCGCCGCGGCTTCTGGTCACGGATCCAGATACCGGAAGAACATCGCTGAATCTGGATTTCTTCAGTGAGGCAGGCGATTATTTCTCTTATAATTTTGCGTTCCGTCAGAATCTGGTCACGCTCGGCGCCGAGCTGCGCAGCGCGCTGTTTCATACGTCGGCGCAGGACAATGTAGTGGAGGGCCGGGACGGATGGCTGTTCTACGGCTCCTCCATGGATGATTATCTGGGGCGGGAGACCATGTCTGATCTGCAGATCGCGGAAGCGGCCTATAATCTGCAGCTGACGCAGGACACGCTGAAGGCCGACGGAATCTCGTTCGTTTTTGCCATAGCGCCGAACAAGAACAGTCTCTATCCGCAGTACATGCCCACCTGTTTCCTGCCGCAGACGGAGATGCGGAACAGCACGAGACTTCGGAAGAAGCTGGCGGGCAGCAGCGTGAATTTCGTGGATCTGTTCGATCTGTTTGAGCAGGAGAACCGCGTGCTGTACCACCGGACAGAGTCGCACTGGACGAATGAAGGAGCGGCGCTGGTCTGCCGGGCACTCCTCAATGCCGTAGGCCGGGAGAGCACGGATTACTCGAAGATCTCCGGCAATTACCGGCAGGATTTTCAGGGGGATCTCTTCCGCATGCTCTATCCGACTTCTCCCCGCCGGGAGGAGGAATACTATTACGATAAGGAGAGAACTTACACCTACGATGAAGAGATCGACAGCACCTATGACCCGATGATCAACACCACCAATCCGGCGAAGGACGGATCAGTGGTAATGTTCCGTGACTCCTTCGGCAATTCCCTGCTGCCGTTTGTCGCGGATGAGTTCGGGCGCGGGTATTTCTCCCGTCTGGTGCCGTGGGACGTGTCGGCGGCGCTTGGAGATGAACCGGCTGACGTTGTGATCGCCGAGCTGGTGGAGCGGAATCTTTCCGAGCTGCAGGAGAAGGCACCGATCCTCCCGGCTGTTGATGTCGCCTCCGACGTGGACATTCCGGAAGAAGAGTGCGCAGACGGCGGGGAGACGATGGCGGCAGAGGAGGATGAGGACTCCGGGTATCTGAAGATCACCGGTCTCATGGATCCGGAACGGACACAGGAGAACACGAAAACCTGGATCTGCTTCTACAGCCCGGAGGAAGAACTCCACTATCTCTATCCGGCGTATCATGTCAGTGAAGGCGCGGGAGAGGAAAATCCGGCGGAGCTGGGCTATGCCGCCTATGTAGATACTTCGGATATGGTGTCCGGAGATTATGAGCTGTCTCTTGTCACAGAAAATGGCGGCGAGATGGTGCGGTCGCGTCACTTGACAGATTACACCGTACAGTGAGATGATAACAGATGTTCTGCCGGCGCGGTGCCAATGGTGGCATTCGGTGCGGCAGGACATTCCACTGGAAACAAGAGAGGGGATTCA